>NZ_PSWE01000014.1:0-87168 GCF_002932195.1 Rathayibacter sp. AY1C4
CCGCGATGGCCGAGCCGATCGCGAACCCGGCGATCGTGCCGAGCATCGAGGAGGCGAGGACGCCGCCGAAGCCCATGCCTCCGCCGCCGGAGAAGCGCCGCTCCATGAATCCGGGCTGGCGCAGCTCGCTCCTCGTGGCGGACTGGGCGAGCGTGCGGGGATCGTCGTCCTTCGGCGCGTCGCCGACAGGGGCCCCCTCGCTGAGCTCTCGGAAGACCTGCTGGCGCTGCTCCGGGGTCAGCTGCTCGAAGGCCTCGCGGTGCACCTGCTCGATCGCCTCGGGCGGCGCGGTGCGGAGGAGGTAGCGGTAGCGCTCGATGGCACGCTCATCGTCGGTGCGCGGAGACGTCGCCGGAGGGGAGCCGTACTCGGGCCTGCGGTCCGCGGCCTGCGGCGGCGCGTACGTCGAGCGGCGTGCGCTCTCGGGCTGCTCGTCGCGGCCCAGCAGTCGGTCCAGGAATCCCATGATCTCCTCCTCGGCGCCCGACGGACGCACACCGCCACCGTAGGCCCCTCGTCGCTCCGAGTGCTGAGCGTTCTCTCAGAGGCTGCTCGGAGCGGGGGCCTCGGTCACTTCTGCTTCGGGATGACCACCCACATCACGAGGTAGGCGATGATCTGCGGCCCCGGGAGGAGGCACGAGAGCACGAACAGGAGACGCACCACGAAGGGGCTCCAGCCGAATCGGCGGGCGAGACCGGCACAGACGCCGGCGATGATCCTGCCCCGACGGGGGCGCACGAGAGTAGCCATGACTCCACTCTGGCGCAGGGCGCCTGAGCGGGGCATCCGGGAAACCCCCTAGTCCTGCACGGGAGTCCCGTCGAGCTCCTCGGGCCGGAACGCTCCGACCGAGCGGGCGAAGGCGGCCGCGCGCTCGGCGTCGGCCTCCGGCCAGACCACGTGGAAGCGCTCGAAGACCACGTCGCCGAGGCCGCCCGGTGAGACGCGGGCGAAGTAGCGGCGGTGGCCGTCGAGCCAGGAGGCGCGCGTGCGGTCCCCCTCGCCCTCGGCCCAGGCGAACGCGTCGTCGACGGAGTCGAGCGGACCGGTCCGCACCTCGTCCGTCACGAGGACGACACGCGCCGCTCCCGCGCCGTCGCAGACGATCCAGTGGTCGCCCGCGACGGGCGCCCCCTCCTCGGCGAGGGACGCCGTGGCCGTCTTCACTCCGCGCCGCACGAGGCCCAGCAGCTCGTCCGCCATCGCCGTGCTGTCGCCGAACGACTCGACCGGCGGGAGCGCTTCGTCGACTCCCGGATGCGTGGAGCGGTACTCCGCCCAGAGGAGCGCCGCCGAGGCGGCGTCGGCGTCGGGGAGGGCCGTGCGCTCCGGCGCGACGGGCACGAGCGCCACGATGTTCGCCCCGGCCAGGGAGGCGGGATCGTCGGGGTGGTTGTCGGGCGTGGTGATTGTGTCGAAGGGCCAGTGCTGCTGGAGCCAGCGGCGCGCGTAGGCGTCGAGCTCCTCCTCGAGCCGCGAGCCCCGGACGGCGGGGACGACCCACCAGGAGGCCTCGGCGGAGTCGCCGCCGCCGGGCCGGACGCTCAGAGCGCCCAGCGCCTCGGTGCGGTCCGGGCCGACGAGCAGGAACGCGTGCGCTCTGCCCGCATGCGACTCCTCCTCGAGGCGCAGGAGACCGCGCACGTCGTCGCCGAGGGACGCCGACGGCAGGGCGGCCGGATCGTCCCCGCGGAGGAGAGCCGCGAGCCACGGTCGCTGCTCGCCGATCACCGCGTGCAGGAGGTCCGCGTCGCTCGAGACGAGAGGACGCAGGAGGGCGCCCGCCGGCAGCTCGAGCCGCGCGGGAAGGGGCGCGTCGCCGGTTCCACCGCTCATGACCGCACCTCCCCGCGCACCGGCTCAGCCGGCCGCGCGGTCCAGGACGAGCTCGCGGACGCGGGCGGCGTCGGCCTGCCCCTTCATGGCCTTCATCACGGCACCGATCACGGCACCGGCGGCCTGCACCTTGCCGTCGCGGATCTTCGCGAGCACGTCGGGCTGCGAGGCCAGTGCCGCGTCGATCGCCTCGATGAGCGCTCCGTCGTCCGAGACGACCGCGAGTCCACGGGCGTCGACGACCTCCTGCGGGGTGCCCTCTCCGGCGATGACGCCCTGGAGGACCTCGCGGGCGAGGCGGTCGGTCAGCGTGCCGCTCTCGATCAGACCGGCGAGCTCGGCGACCTGGGCCGGGGTGACCAGGGAGGCCGGATCCTCGCCCGCCGCGTTCGCGAGGCGCGCGATCTCCCCGGTCCACCACTTGCGGGCCGCCTGCGGAGCGGCTCCCTCGGAGACGGTCTCGGTGATCTCGACCAGCAGGCCGCTGTTGGCGACGTCCTGGAACTCGAGGTCGGTGAAGCCCCACTCCTGCTTGAGGCGGCGACGGCGGTCGGCGGGCTTCTCGGGGAGCGCGGCGCGCAGCTCCTCGATCAGCTCGGGGCTCGGCACGACCGGGAGCAGGTCGGGCTCCGGGAAGTAGCGGTAGTCGTCGGCGTCGCTCTTGGGCCGGCCCGCGGAGGTGCGGCCGGTGTCCTCGTGCCAGTGGCGCGTCTCCTGCGTGATCGTGCCGCCCGCGGCGAGGATCGCCGCCTGGCGCTGGATCTCGTAGCGGACGGCGCGCTCGACCGAGCGGAGCGAGTTGACGTTCTTGGTCTCGGTGCGGGTTCCGAGCTTCTCCTGGCCGATCGGGCGGAGCGAGACGTTCGCGTCGCAGCGCAGGTTGCCGCGCTCCATCTTGGCGTCCGAGATGCCGAGCGCCAGCACGATGTCGCGGATCGTCGCGACGTAGGCCTTCGCGTACTCGGGCGCGCTCTTCCCCGCGCCGTAGATGGGCTTCGTGACGATCTCCACGAGCGGGACCCCCGCGCGGTTGTAGTCCACGAGCGAGTACTCGGCGCCCTGGATGCGGCCGGTGGCGCCGCCGACGTGCGTGAGCTTGCCGGCGTCCTCCTCCATGTGCGCGCGCTCGATCGGGATCTGCACGAGCGAGCCGTCGGCCAGCTCGATCTCGACCGAGCCCTCGAAGGCGATCGGCTCGTCGAACTGCGAGATCTGGTAGTTCTTCGCCAGGTCCGGATAGAAGTAGTTCTTGCGCGCGAAGCGGCTGGACGGGGCGATCGAGCAGCCCAGGGCGAGGCCGAGGCTGATCGAGTAGCGGACGGCCTGCTCGTTCACGACCGGCAGCGAGCCCGGGAGGCCGAGGTCGACCGGGGTCACGTTCGTGTTGGGCTCGGACCCGAACTCGTTCGGCGCGTCCGAGAACATCTTGGTCTTCGTGTTGAGCTCGACGTGCACCTCGAAGCCGAGCACCGGCTCGAAGGTCTCGAAGACCTCGTCGTAGTCCATCAGCTCGGGAGCGGACGTGTGCGCGGAGGCCATCAGACGGCACCTTCCTCGGTCGCGGAGAGCACGGAGTGGGTCAGGTCGGGGGCCTGCGCGAGGAGCGGGCGGCCCCACTTCTCCTCGAGCAGAGCCTCGAGCGCGGCGCCCACGGTGTAGAGGCGCACGTCCTCCCGGGCGGGAGCGAGGAACTGGATGCCGACGGGCAGCCCGTCCTCGTCGGCGAGGCCGGCGGGGACGGAGATGCCGGGGATGCCGGCCAGGTTCGCCGGGATGGTCGCGACGTCGCCGCGGTACATCGCCAGCGGGTCGTCGAGCTTCTCGCCGAGGCGGTAGGCGGTCGTCGGTGCCGTCGGCGAGGCGATCACGTCGACGTCCGCGAAGGCCGCGTCGAAGTCCCGCTGCACCAGGGTCCGGACCTTCTGCGCGCTGCCGTAGTAGGCGTCGTAGTAGCCGGCCGAGAGGGCGTAGGTGCCGAGGATGATCCGGCGCTTGACCTCGGGGCCGAAGCCCTGCTCGCGGGTCGCGGACATGACCTGCTCGACCGTGCCGCCGCCCTCCGGCGTGACCCGGAGGCCGAACCGGACCGAGTCGAACTTGGCGAGGTTGCTGGAGGCCTCCGCGGGGAGGATCAGGTAGTAGGCGGCGACCGCGTGCTCGACGCTCGGGAGGCTCACCTCGACGACCTCGGCTCCGGCGCCCTGAAGGATCTCGAGCGCCTCGTGGAAGCGCGCCAGCACGCCGGGCTGGAAGCCCTCGCCGCCGTCGAGCTCCTTGACCACGCCGATCCGGAGGCCCGTCACGTCGGCGCGGCGCACCGCGTCGGCGAAGGAGGGCCAGGAGTCGCGCAGCGACGTCGAGTCGCGCGGGTCGTGGCCCGCGATGACGTCGTGCAGCAGCGCGGAGTCGAGGACCGTCCGGGAGACGGGGCCGATCTGGTCGAGGCTCGAGGCGAGCGCGATCGCTCCGTAGCGGGACACGCCGCCGTAGGTCGGCTTCACGCCGACGGTGCCGGTCACGTGCGCGGGCTGGCGGATCGATCCCCCGGTGTCCGAGCCGAGGGCCAGGGGCACCTCGTAGCTCGCGACGGCCGCGGCGGATCCGCCGCCGGAGCCGCCGGGGATGCGGTCGAGGTCCCACGGGTTGTGGGTGGGGCCGTAGGCGCTGCGCTCGGTGGTCGAGCCCATCGCGAACTCGTCCATGTTGGTCTTGCCGATCGGGACCAGCCCGGCCTCGCGCACCTTGCGCATGACGGTCGCGTCGTAGGGCGGGCGCCATCCCTCGAGGATGCGGGAGCCGCTCGTGGTCGGCATGTCGTTCGTGACGATGACGTCCTTGACCGCGAGAGGCACTCCGGCGAGGGGGTGCAGCGACTCGCCGTCGGCCCGCCGGCGGTCGATCGCCTCGGCGGACGCGACCGCGCCCTCGCGCGCGACGTGGAGGAAGGCGTGGACCGCTCCGTCGACCGCGTCGATGCGCTCGAGGTGGGCGCGGGTGGCCTCGACCGAGGAGACCGAGCCGTCGGCCAGCTTCCCGGAGAGGGCGGACGCGCTGAGGCGGACGAGCTCGTCGCCGTGCGCGCTCACTGCTCCTCCCCCAGGATCGCGGAGACCTGGAAGCGGCTGCCGTCGTGCTCGGGCGCGCCGGAGAGCGCCTGCTCGAGCGTGAGGGTCTCGCCGACCACGTCGGGCCGGAAGACGTTCTCGAGCGGGATCGGGTGGCTGGTCGCCGGCACCTCGGGCGTGGCGACGGCCTGGACCGCGCGCACGGAGTCGACGATCTGGCCGAGCTCCCTGGTGAGGCTCCCGATCTCGTCGGAAGTGAGGTCGATCCTGGCCAGCTGGGCCAGATGGGCGACCGTGTCGGCCGTGATCTCGGACATGCGTCTCCGTCTGGTGGTTCGGGGGGATTTCCGGCCGTCAGTCTACTCGGCGCGCCCGCACCGCCTCCGCCCGCGCCGCCCGCCCGTCAGGAGCCGCTGAAGAGGCTGGAGCCGTGCTTCAGGAGTGCGTTGTACGCCCCCTCGTAGGTGGTCGGCAGGTCCTCGCCGGGCTCGCCGTACCGGGCCAGCAGCAGGCCCATCAGGCCGACGGCGGGCGGGCTCAGCGGCTTGTCGCGGTTCACGTGCGCCGGATGCGCGGGCGCCGCCTCGGGGTTCGGCGGCAGGTACTGCGGCACCGTGGTCGGCCAGTCGCCGATCTGCCGCGGCTCGTCGAGGGTCAGCACCCCGAAGAGGTCGGGGGCGGAGGCGTCGCGAGCGGTCAGCGGCTCGAGGCCGTGCAGGGCGCTGAGGGTCCGGATCACGGCGCCGTGGTGCAGCTCGTCGTGCACGATCGTGCCGGCCCTCGTGTACGCCGAGACCGCGATCGCCGGCACGCGGCAGCCGAGCCGGTCGAAGGCGAAGCCCATCTCGCCCTCGCGGCCGTCGCCCGGCGGAGTCGCCGACGGCGGGGGGACGTGGTCGTAGAGGCCGCCGTGCTCGTCGAAGGTCGCCAGCAGCAGCGTGTTCACCGCGTTCGAGCCGGTCGTGCTCGCGCTCTCCCGGATCGCCGAGTACACCTGGTGCAGCAGCAGCTCGCCGGCGCGGACGTCGGACAGCGCGCTGTCGTAGACGGGCGTGCCGTCGACCTCGTCCTCGTGCAGGACCCCGGTCGGCGGGTGCATGTCGTTGTGGTCGAAGACGAGCCGCGGCTCGAGGAAGGCGTAGTCGGGCAGCTCGCCGTTCTCCACGTCGGCGTAGAAGCGGTCCATCGTCGAGAAGTGGGTCTTCCAGTACTTCTCGAGCACCGGCGCGTGCAGGAAGCCGGTGTAGGAGACCACCTGCAGCGCGTCGAAGTAGACGCGCCAGGTCCTCCCCGCCTCCTCGAGGCGGTTGAACACCGTCGGCGCGTCGGCCAGGTCGTCCGCGAGCCACTTCTCGTAGCCGCCGCCCTGCTTGTTGGTGACGAAGCCGTGCGAGGTCGACGCGTGCAGGAAGGACCTGTTGCAGAAGGTCTGGGAGGGGACGGCGCAGAACCACTGGTCGAAGACGGCGAACTCGCGGGCGAGGGTGGAGAAGACGGGCAGCATCTCCGGCGAGAAGCCGCCCATGATCGTCCGCACCTCCTCCGCCGTGGGCTCCTGCCCCTTCTTCATCACCCTCAGGTGCTGGACGTAGTCCTCGAGGAAGCCGCTCATCGTCGGGGCGGAGGCGTCGGCGGGCGCGTTGAAGGGCGCGGTCATGGCGCCGACGGTGCGGCCGGCGTTCTCGGGCGGATCCACCGTGCCGAAGAGCTGAGTGTTGACGTGCGGGTACTCCTCGCCCGGGTCCGGGTCGGGCTGGCGCATCACGGAGTCGGTGGCGCCCTCGTAGACGTGGGTGCCGACGGTCAGTCCCCCGGCGCTGGTGTTCGTCCGCTCGTCGGGGAGGAGGCCCTCGAAGCTCTCGCCCGCGGGCAGGTCGTCCGGTTCGTAGAGGCGGCCGAGGACGTTGTCGAAGGAGCGGTTCTCGAACATGATCACGACGACGTGGTCGAATCCCGGCTCCGTGCGGGCGGGCAGTCGCGGCTCCTCCTCGCGGCGGGGGCCGGAGGCGACGGCCGCGCCGATCGCGCCGCCGGCGAGGGCTCCGGCTCCGACTCCGGCGGCGGCGGTGCCGGCCAGGAAGCGGCGGCGCGAGCGGGAGCGGGGAGCTCCGTCGTCGTGCTCCGAGGGAGTCCGCTCGCTGGTCATCTCCGCCGCCTCTCCTGCGCCGCCTGCGCCTGCTCGGAGTGTAGCGACGCGCCCGGGACGGCGGCTCGAACGCGGGCGAGCAGTCCGGCCTCCGGCTCGGGGTCGACGTGCGCGCGGCGGGCCGCGTCGCGGAGGCGCCGCCCGACCGGCGCGGGCGGCGCGAAAGCCGGCGCCGTGCGGGGCCAGCGCGCGAGGGGGCGGTCGGGACCGCTGAGGAGTGCGGCCAGGTCTCGGACCTGCGGATCGACGAGCGCTCGGCGCACGCCCGCCCGGGCGCGGACGAGCTGCGCGGGAGTCTCCGGACCGAGCGGCACGCCGATCCGTGCACCCGAGGGGACGGCCGAGGCGAGCACGAGCGCCGGCACCGTGCCGGGCCGCCCTGTGCTCCCCCGCGCGGTGGCGAGGAGCAGCATCCGCCGCCCCGCCCGCTCCCCGTCGCGGACGGCGTCGAACACGACGTGCAGCAGCTGCTCCGCGAGGCGCGCATCAGCGGATCGATCGGTGCCGGCGGCTGCGGCGTCGGCGAAGTCGGCCGGATCGACGAGGGACCGCGGCTCGACCAGGACGAGCGGAGGCAGGGTGCCGGCTGCGGCCTCGGCGGCCAGCGCGTCGATGGGAAGGAGGCGCCCGCCGCGGGAGCCGGCGGCGCCCGGGTCGCGGTGGGGCCACTCCGGATCGGCGAGGAGCGTGGTCGAGACGCCCTGCCGCTCGTCGACCGCGAGAGCCCAGCCTGTGCCGGTCTCCCGGGCCGCGCGCAGGGCCGCCGGCAGCGGATCGCGGCCGTCGGCGCGCCAGTGGTCGACCCGCGCGAAGGCCGTGGCGAGGAGCGCGTGCACCGGCAGCATCTCGGGGGCGAAGCGCGCGCCCGGAGGATCGTCCGGGCCGGGCGCGGTCATCACGGCGTCCGTATCACCGGTGAACACCGGGCCGTCCGGATCGTCGAGCGCGCCGAGGACCTGGTCGCGGCTGCGGCCGGCGAAGGAGAGCACGACCAGGTGGTCGATCCGGCCCAGCGCCTCGGCGGTCCGGCGCTCGGCGGCGGTGGGCCGAGCCGCTGCGTCGAGCGCGAGCGACGCTGCGTCGGCGAGGGACCGGCGCAGGAACGCACGCCGCTCCCCGCCGCCCGCGTCAGGCATCGGGCCCGGTCGGCTCCTCCGTACTCGGGGCGGCCGCGTCCGGGACGGCGTCGGTCTCCGGCACGGCGTCGTCCTCCGGCGAGGCGTCGGAGCGCGATGCGTCGGCGACGTCCCCGTCCGGGCCGGCGGCGGCCTCCTCCGGAGCGTCGGCGGACGCCTCCTCCGGCAGCGCGATCGCGTCCGGTCCCTCCGTCACCAGGAGGTGGAACTCGGCCGCGGTGATGATCCGGAGCCCCAGGGCCTCGGCCTTGCCGAGCTTGCTGCCGGCGCCGGGACCGGCGGCGACGTAGTCGGTCTTCTTGGAGACGCTCGAGCCGGCCTTGCCGCCGGCCGCGAGGATGGCCTCCTGCGCCCCCTCGCGGGAGTACCCCTCCAGGCTGCCGGTCGCCACGACCGTGAGACCCGCGAGCACCCCGCCGGCGGAATCCGCGGCACCGGGCCCGGGGTGGCCGGGCGTGGCGAAGCGCACTCCGGCCGCGGCCCAGCGGTCGACGATCTCGACGTGCCAGTCGACCTCGAACCAGGCGATCAGGGCGTCGGCGATGATCCCGCCCACCCCGTCGACCGCGGCGAGCTCGTCGCGGCTCGCCCCGCGGATCGCGTCGAGCGAGCCGAAGTAGCCCGCCAGCGCGCGCGCGGCGACCGGGCCGACGTGCCGGATGCTGAGCGAGACCAGCAGGCGCCACAGCTCCTTGGTCTTCGCCCGCTCGATGTTCTCGATCAGCCGGAGGGCGTTGGTGGAGGGCACGGAGGCGGCGTCCCCCGCGAAGGCTCCCGCCTCCGGGTCGAAGGCGCCGTCCTTGGCGAGCTGCCGCTTGCGCTTGAAGGGCGTGACGACCTTCGGATCGCCCTTCGCGTCGAGCTTCTGCAGACCCGTCTCGGAGTCGCGGACGACGACCTCGATCGGGAAGAGATCGGCCACCGTGAGCTCGAACAGGCCGGCCTCGGTCCGCAGCGGCGGCTCGGCGGGCACCAGGGGCTGGGTCAGGGCGGCGGCGCTGACCTCGCCGAGCGCCTCGATGTCGAGCGCGCCGCGGCTGCCGATGTGCTCGACGCGCCCGCGGACCTGCGCGGGGCAGGACTCCGCGTTGGGGCAGCGCAGGTCGACGTCGCCCTCCTTGGCCGGAGCGAGCGTGGTGCCGCACTCGGGGCACTGCGTCGGCATCACGAACTCGCGCTCGGAGCCGTCGCGGAGCTCCACCACCGGGCCGAGCACCTCGGGGATGACGTCCCCGGCCTTCCGCAGCACGACCGTGTCGCCGATGAGCACGCCCTTGGCCTTGACCACGTCGGCGTTGTGCAGCGTGGCCTGGCGCACCTCGGACCCCGCGACCTTCACCTTGGTCATCTGGGCGAACGGCGTCGCGCGGCCGGTGCGCCCGACGCTCACGACGATGTCGAGGAGCTTCGTGTGGACCTCCTCGGGCGGGTACTTGTAGGCGATCGCCCAGCGCGGCGCCCGGCTGGTGGCGCCGAGCTCGTCGTGCAGCTCGAGCTCGTCCACCTTCACGACCACGCCGTCGATCTCGTGCTCGACCGAGTGCCGCTCGCGGCCGTAGCGGTCGACGAAGGCGAGCACCTCCTCCACCGAGGCCGAGACGCGGTTGTGGCCGCTGACCGGCAGTCCCCAGGAGGAGAGGAGCCCGTAGACCTCGGACTGGGTCGCGACCGGCGGGTCCGGCCAGGCGCCGATGCCGTGCACGTAGAGCGCGAGGGAGCCGACGCGCGCCTCGCCGGCGCGCAGGTCGAGACCCGACTTCTTGTCGAGCTGCTGGCGGAGGCCGCCGCTCGCCGCGTTCCGCGGGTTGGCGAAGGTCGGGAAGCGCCGCAGCGCGCTCGTGCGCGCCTTCTCCTCCTCGAAGACGCCGCGGGTGGCGGCCGGGCGGGTCGACCAGCGGGTCCGCGCCTCCTCGACCGCCTCGTCGCGCAGCGTCTCCTGGAGGGCGTTCAGCTCGGCGAAGGCGGCCACGGGGATGAAGACCTCGCCGCGGACCTCGACGAGTGCCGGGTGGCCCTCGCCGGAGAGGCGCTCGGGGATGCCCGAGACGCGGAGGGCGTTGACGGTGACGTCCTCGCCGGTGCGGCCGTCGCCGCGGGTCGCCGCCGTGACGAGGCGGCCGTTCTCGTAGTGGAGGGAGATCGCGAGCCCGTCGATCTTGAGCTCCGTGAGCCAGGCGACGGGGCGGTCGGCCGAGGCCACCGTCTTCTCGCACCACTCGCGCAGCTCCTCGGCCGAGAACACGTTGTCGAGGGAGAGCATCCGCTCGGCGTGGTCGATCGGGGCGAGGCCCGCTCCGACGACCCCGCCGACGGTCCGCGTCGGCGAGTCCTCGGCGGCGAGCTCGGGGTGCTCGGCCTCGAGCGCGGCGAGCTCGCGCACCAGGGCGTCGTACTCGGCGTCGGACAGCGGCGAGGAGTCGGCCGCGTAGTAGTCGTCGCTCGCCGACCGGATCCGCGCCCGCAGCTCCTCGACGCGGCCGGCGGGCTCGACGGCGCTCATCGGAGCACCGCGGCGTCGGCAGCGACCGTGCGGTCGATCGTGCACTGGCCCAGCACGCGGGTGCCGAGGTAGACGACGGCCGTCTGGCCGGGGGCGACGCCGTCGAGCGGCGAGTCCGGAGTGATCACGAGCTCCACCCTGCCATCGACGTGCGACACCACCGCGGAGGCGGGGACCGGGTCGGCGTGCGCGCGGATCTGGACGTCGCAGCGGAAGGGCGCGTCCGCGTCCTCGGGAGCGGCGCCCGCCCAGGTGAACCGCTCGCCGGCGATCTCGCCGATGCGCAGAGCCTCGCGCGGACCGACGACGACCTCGTTGCTCACCGGCCGCACCTCCAGGACGAAGCGGGGCCGTCCGTCGGGCGCGGGGACGCCGAGGTGCAGGCCCCGGCGCTGGCCCACCGTGTACCCGTGGGCGCCCTCGTGGGAGCCGACCACCGCGCCGTCCCGATCGACGACCGCTCCGGTCTCGGGGGCGACGCGCTCGGCGAGCCAGCCGCGGGTGTCGCCGTCGGGGATGAAGCAGATGTCGTAGCTGTCGGGCTTGCTCGCGACGCTGAGGCCCCGCTCGGCCGCCTCCGCGCGCACGATCGCCTTGGACGGCGTGGAGCCGAGCGGGAACATCGAGTGCCGCAGCTGCTGCTCCGTCAGCACGCCGAGGACGTAGGACTGGTCCTTCGCCTCGTCGCTCGCGCGGTGGAGCTCCGGGGAGCCGTCGGCGGCGGTGCGGAGGGAGGCGTAGTGGCCGGTGCAGACCGCGTCGAAGCCGAGGTCGAGAGCCTTCTCGAGCAGGGCGGCGAACTTGATCCGCTCGTTGCAGCGCATGCAGGGGTTCGGGGTGCGGCCCGCCGAGTACTCGGCGACGAAGTCGTCGACGACGTCCAGCTTGAACCGCTCGGAGAAGTCCCACACGTAGTACGGGATGCCGAGGACGTTCGCGGCGCGCTGCGCGTCCATCGAGTCCTCGATCGTGCAGCACCCCCGGCTGCCGGTGCGCAGCGTGCCGGGCATCCTGCTCAGGGCGAGGTGCACGCCCACCACGTCGTGCCCCGCCTCCACCGCGCGGGCCGCGGCCACCGCCGAGTCCACTCCACCGCTCATCGCCGCCAGAACCTTCACCGTGCGAGTCTACGTTTCCCGCGGGCGCGGCCGGCAGGGGTTCAGGCGGGCAGCACCGCGCGGCTCGAGAGTCCGGCTCGGGCGGCGCGGGCGTAGGCGGCGGGCAGCGCGGCCAGGAGGGCGTCGACGTCCGCGTCGGTCGAGGTGTGGCCGAGCGTCATCCGGAGCACCCCGCGGGCCTCCTCCTCGCTCCGGCCGAGCGCGAGGACCACGTGCGAGGGCTCCGGGATCCCCGCCGTGCAGGCGGACCCGGTCGAGACGGAGACGCCCGCGGTGTCGAGGAGGAAGAGGAGGGAGTCGCCCTGCGCACCGGGGAAGGCGAGGTGCGCGTTGTTGGCGACCCGGCGTCCGGAGTCGAGGGCGGGCCCGGTCAGGGTCGCCCCCGGCACGGCGGCGAGGACGCCCGCGACGAGCCGGTCGCGCAGGGCGGCAAGGCGCTGCGCCTCCGCCGACAGCTCGGCGTCCGCCTCGACCGCGGCGGCGGCGAAGGCCGCGGCGCCGGGCACGTCCTGGGTGCCGGAGCGGACGCCCCGCTGCTGTCCGCCTCCGTGCAGCACCGGGACCACGCGGGCGTCGCGGGCGAGCACGAGCGCACCGGTCGCGATCGGGCCGCCGACCTTGTGACCCGAGACGCTGACGGCGGCCAGTCCCGCGCCGCGCCCGGAGCCGGAGGCGCGGCGGATCTCGGCGATCCGCAGCGGCATGTGCCCGAGGGCGGCGACCGCGTCGACGTGGAGGGGGACGCCGGCGCGGGCGCACGCCGCCGCCAGCTCGGCGATCGGATTGATCGTCCCGATCTCGTTGTTGACCCAGAGCACCGTGACCAGGGCGACCGAGCCGGGGTCCTCCTCCAGCGCCGCGGCGAGCGCCTCCGGCCGCAGGGTGCCCTCGTCGTCGAGAGGCAGCCACTCGAGGACGGCGCCCTCGTGCTCGGCGAGCCAGGCGGCCGAGTCGAGCGTCGCGTGGTGCTCCCCCTCGGCGACCAGGACCCGGACGCGAGCCGGGTCCTCGCTCCGGCGCTGCCAGTAGAGGCCCTTGATCCCGAGGTTGACCGCCTCGGTGCCGCCGGCGGTGAGGATCACCTCGATCGGCTCGCAGCCGAGCACCCCGGCGAGCGCCGACCGGGCGTCCTCCAGCCGGCGGCGCGCCTCCTGGCCGGAGCCGTGGACGGAGGAGGGATTGCCGCCGTGGGCGGACGCCTCCGCGAACGCGGCGAGCGCCGAGGCGCGCAGCGGGGTGGTCGCGGCGTGGTCGAGGTAGATCACAGCAGCCCTTCGTCCCGCGTCGGGGGCACGGAGGGAGCCGGTGCCCGTCACTACTGTAAGTCGCATGACCTCTCACGATCCCCTGGCCCGGCTCGGCGTGACCGTGGACGATCAGGGCGGTGAGCTGCGGGTCTGGTCCGAGAGCGCGAGCGCCGTCGATCTGCTGCTGTACGACGAGAAGGACCCGACCTGGGTGACCCGCACGGTCCCGCTGGCGCGCGACGACGCCGCGGTCTGGTCCGCGCGCTCCGATCTGCTGGCCCCCGGCCGCCGCTACGCCCTGCGCGTCGACGGGCCGACGGGCCTCCGACACCGGTTCGACCCCCGCCGGGCCCTGCTGGAGCCGTACTCCCGCGGCCTGCACCGGGTGGCGGAGAACGAGTGGCGCTCCGTCGTCGTGGACGACGCGTTCGACTGGGGCTCCTCCTCCCGGCCCGGCACCCCGATGGACCGCACCGTGATCTACGAGGCGCACGTGAAGGGGCTGACCCGGCTGAACCCGGCGCTCCCCGTGGAGCTGCGCGGCACCTACGCCGGCCTGGCGCACGAGTCGACGGTCTCGGCGCTGCTCGAGCTGGGCGTGACGGCGGTCGAGCTGCTGCCCGTGCACGCGTTCGTGTCGGAGCAGCGCCTGCTGCGGCAGGGGCTGACCAACTACTGGGGCTACAACACTCTGAACTTCTTCGCCCCGCACGCCGCGTACGCCTCCTCCACCGCGCAGCGCGGCGGACCGACCGCGGTGCTCCGCGAGTTCAAGGGGATGGTGAAGCTCCTGCACGAGGCCGGCCTCGAGGTGATCCTGGACGTGGTCTACAACCACACCGCCGAGGAGGGGCCGGGCGGGCCGATGTCGAGCCTGCGCGGGATCGACGACGCAGGCTGGTACCGCCAGACGCCCGAGGGCCACTACGTGGATGTCACCGGCTGCGGGAACACGATCGACTTCGGCCGGCCCGCGGCGCAGCGCCTCGCGCTGGACTCGATGCGCTACTGGTCGGGCGAGGTCGGGATCGACGGCTTCCGGCTCGACCTGGCCGCGACCCTCGGCCGGGACGAGATCGCGCACTTCCGGAGCGACCACCCGCTGCTGCGGGCCGCGGTCGAGGATCCGGCGCTGGCCGGCGTGAAGATGATCGCCGAGCCCTGGGACGTGGGAATGGGCGGCTGGCAGACGGGGAACTTTCCGGCCGGGTGGTCGGAGTGGAACGACCGCTACCGCGACCGCGCCCGCAACTTCTGGCTCTCGGACATCGACTACGCCCGCCGCGCCGGCACGGCCCCCGTCGGCATCGGCGGCTTCGCGACCCGGCTCTCGGGCTCCTCCAACACCTTCTCGGCGGAGCGGGGCCCCCTCGCGTCGGTCAACTTCGTCACCGCGCACGACGGCTTCACGCTGGCGGACCTGGTCTCGTACAACGTCAAGCACAACATCGGCAACGGCGAGTCGAACCGCGACGGAGCCGACACCAACCGCTCCTTCAACCACGGCTTCGAGGGCCCCACCACCGACGAGCGGATCACGCTGGCGCGGCGCAAGGCGATGCGGAACCTCCTCGGCACCCTGCTGCTGTCGGCCGGCGTGCCGATGATCACGGCGGGCGACGAGACCGGGCGCAGCCAGCGCGGCAACAACAACGCCTACTGCCAGGACTCGGACCTGACCTGGGTGCGCTGGGAGGGCCTGGCCGACTGGCAGCTCGCGCTCCGCGCGCACACGCGCACCCTGCTGCGCCTGCGGCGTGAGCACCCGGCGCTGCGTCCCTCCCGCTACGGCAGCGGCGACGCGAGCGAGCCGGGCGCCACGACCATGACGTGGTTCGACGCCCACGGGCGCGGGATGAGCGAGCACGACTGGACCTCCGCCGCCAACCGGACGCTGCAGTACCTCGCCGCCTCGACGCCGGTCGAGGGCGAGCCGGACCGCGTCCTGCTGGTGGTGCACGGCGTCGAGCAGGACACCACGGTCGTGCTCGCCGACGGCGAGGGGGTCACCGGCTACACGCGCCTGTGGAACAGCGAGGAGCCGGAGCCGCTGGAGCACGGCGAGTCGTTCGAGCCGGGGCAGGTCATCCGCGTGGCCGGCACCTCGATGCAGCTCTTCGCCGCGCACGGGCCGGCGGCCGAGCAGGACGCCTGATGGCGCGGAGCGGGCCGGGGACCCCGGCGACCGTCGCGCTGACGGCGGCGGGCGTCCCCTTCACTCCCCGCCAGTACCGGCACGACCCGGCCACGACGCGCTACGGGCTCGAGGCGGCCGAGGCGCTCGGCGTCGAGCCGGAGCGCGTGTTCAAGACCCTGATGGTCGACGTGGACGGCGAGCTCGTGGTGGGCGTCGTGCCCGTCACCGGCTCCCTCGGGCTGAAGGAGCTCGCGGCCGCGGTCGGAGGCAGGCGGGCGGCGATGGCCGACCCCGTGCTGGCCCAGCGCCGGACCGGCTACGTGCTCGGCGGCATCTCGCCGCTCGGGCAGAGGACGCGGCATCGCACCGTGATCGACGAGACCGTCGAGCTCCACGACACGGTGCTCGTGTCGGGCGGGCGCCGGGGCTTCGACATCGAGCTCACCCCCGCCGACCTCGTCGCCGCGACGGCCGCCCTCCTCGCCGACATCGCGCGCTGACCCCGATCCCTCGCCGTCCTCCTCCGGGCGCCGTTTCGCTCGATGCACCGTCCTCCTCCCGCGAGACCCCGCCCCGGTCCGCGAGACGCCGAGGAAGGCGCACCGGAGCGGCATCTCGCGGAGAGGGACCGGGCGGGGTCAGCCGGCGGCGGCGGCCAGGCCCAGCTCGGCGGAGCGGGCCAGGAGGGGGTGCCGCGGCACGACGCGGACGGTGTAGCCGAAGGAGCCGCTGCGGTCGAGGGTGACCACTCCGGCGTAGGGCACGCGCCCGACCGCGTCGGCCGGCACCACGGCACCCGACTCCTCGACCACCTCGAGCTCGTGGTGGCGGACCTCGGTGAGCGAGCCGTCAGCGGACGTCGTCCCGTAGACGACCTCGACCGAGACGTCCGCCGGCGAGAGCTCGCCCAGGCGCACGCCCGCCCGCACGGCGAGCCGGTCCCCGCGCTGGGGCACCGCGTCGATCCCGCCGGACTCGACGGACGCGACCGCGACCCCGGGCCAGCCGGCGCGGACCCGCCGCTTCCAGGTCGCCAGCTCCTTGGCCGGCTCGAAGTGGTCGGCGGCGACGGCGCGCCCGGCCTCGGCGGCCGGCGAGTAGAGCGCCTCGACGTACTGGCGCACCATCCGCTCGGCGGAGAGCTCGGGCGAGAGGGTCGCGAGGGTGTGCCGGATCGACCGCACCCACCGCCGGGGCACGCCGTCGTGATCGCGCTCGTAGTAGCGCGGCACGACCTCGGTCTCGAGCAGCTCGTAGAGCGCCTCGGCCTCGAGCGTGTCGCGGGCCTCCGGGTCGAGCGCGCGGTCGGAGGAGGGGATCGCCCAGCCGTTCTCGCCGTCGAAGTACTCGTTCCACCAGCCGTCGAGGATCGAGAGGTTGAGCGAGCCGTTGAGCGCCGCCTTCATCCCCGAGGTGCCGCACGCCTCGAGCGGGCGCAGCGGGTTGTTGAGCCAGACGTCGGTGCCCGGGTAGAGCAGCTGCGCCATCGCGATGTCGTAGTCCGGCAGGAAGACGATCCTGCGGCGCACGTCCGGCTCCTGCGCGAAGCGGACGAGCCGCTGGATCAGGCGCTTCCCCTCCTCGTCGGCCGGGTGGGACTTGCCCGCGATGACGATCTGGATCGGGTGCTGCGGGTGGGTGAGCAGCGCGCGCAGACGCTCGGGGTCGTGGAGCATCAGGGTCAGCCGCTTGTAGGTCGGCACCCGCCGCGCGAAGCCGATGGTGAGCACGTCCGGGTCCAGCAGCTCGTCGAGCCAGGCCGGCGGGAGGCCGCCCGGGTTCTGCTCGCGCCAGGAGCGGGCGGCCCGGCGGCGGGCGTCCCGCACCAGCTGCTCCCGCATCGCCCGGCGCGCGGCCCACAGCTCGGTGTCGCCGAGCGCACCCGAGGCCCAGTCGGCCCGCGTCGTGTCGTCGGTGCCGAGCCGCTCCTCCGCGAGCCGCCGGAGGATCGGATCGGTCCAGGTGGCCGCGTGGACGCCGTTCGTCACCGAGCCGATCGGCACCTCCGCCGTCTCGAAGCCGGGCCAGAGGCTCGAGAACATCGATCGGCTGACCTCGCCGTGCAGCGTCGAGACGCCGTTGGAGCGCTGCGCGAGCCGCAGGCCCATGTACGCCATGTTGAACGCCGTCCCGGAGTCCCCCGGCTCGGCGCCCAGCGCGAGCACGTCCTCGACCTGCACGCCCGGGAGCAGCTCCGTGGAGAAGTACTCCTCGATCATCCCGCGGTCGAAGCGGTCGATGCCCGCCGGCACCGGAGTGTGCGTGGTGAAGACCGTGCTCGCCCGCACCACCTGGAGAGCCTGGTCGAAGTCCAGGCCCGCGCCGATCAGGCCGGAGATGCGCTCGAGCCCCTGGAAGCCGGCGTGCCCCTCGTTCGTGTGGAACACCTCCGGGAGGACGCCGCCCGAGACCTCGGCCCAGAGCTCGAGCGCGCGGACCCCGCCGATGCCCAGCAGCAGCTCCTGCAGCAGGCGGTGCTCGCCCCCGCCGCCGTAGAGGCGGTCGGTGACGGAGCGGAGCGAGTCCTCGTTCTCGGGGATGTCGGTGTCGAGCAGGAGGAGGGTCACCCGGCCGACCTCCGCGCGCCAGACCCGGGCGTAGAGCGCGCGTCCCTCGGGGAGCGCCAGCACGATGCGGGCGGGCGAGCCGTCGGCGAGACGGACGACGCGCAGCGGCAGCCCGTCGGGATCGAGCGAGGGGTAGGACTCGAGCTGCCAGCCGTCGGCGGAGAGCTTCTGCGAGAAGTAGCCCGACCGGTAGAAGAGGCCCACGCCGGTGAGCGGCACGCCCAGGTCCGAGGAGGCCTTCAGGTGGTCGCCGGCGAGGATGCCGAGTCCGCCGGAGTACTGGGGCAGCGCCGCCGCGATCCCGAACTCCGGCGAGAAGTAGGCGATCGAGCGCGGGGCGGACTCCGGCAGCGACTGGTACCACCGCGGCTCGGTGCGGTAGCGCTCCAGCTCGTCGCGGAGGCGCCACGCCTCGTCGACGAAGCCCTGGTCCCCCGCCAGCTCGGTGAGGCGCTCGGGGCTCACTGCTCCGAGCAGAGCGGTGGGGTCCGCTCCCCCGCGCCGCCACAGCTCCGGATCGACCCGCTCGAACAAGCGCCGGGCGGGCTCGTGCCAGGCCCAGCGGAGATTGCCCGCCAGATCGCCCAGAGCCGAGAGCTCGGGCGGGAGGACGGAGCGGACGATGAAGCGGCGGATCGCCTTCACGGCACCCCTCGACTCTCTGCGGACCCCGGAGCGCCCGGTCGCGGAGCACCGGGGCGGTCGCGCTCGGTCACCCTAGCGGACCCCGACCACCGCGGATCGGCGGGACGCGGACCCGCCGCCACCCTCCGGCACGCGCTCCCCGGGTCCGTTTGCACAGGCCCGAGCGCGGGCGCAACCGTCGTGTGCGAGCCGCCGCCGGTCGCTACTGTCGTGACGTGGCTCAGATACCTTTCGGCAAGGCTCAGAACGGCAAGGACGCACGGCGAGCGGGTCGCGGACGCGCACCCCAGGAGGCGTCGGCGCCTCCCGAGACGGCCGCTCCGGCGCCCGCCGCCGCCCCCGAGGCGACTCCTGCTCCCCCCGCGGCCGACAGTGCACCGGCCGCCCCGGTGACCGCGGACGCACCCCACGCGTCGCCGGCGACCGCGACGACCGGGAGCGGCTACCGCGTCCGGGCCGAGCGCCTGCCGATCATCGACCCGCAGCCGCGGCTCGAGGACGACCGCTGGCCCGCGAAGGCGTTCGTCGGCGAGGTCGTCCCCTTCGCTGCCACGGCCTTCCGCGAGGGGCACGACCTCATCGGCGTCGACCTCCTGCTGCGCTCGCCGTCCGGGGCCGAGTCGGAGCACCGCATGTCGCTCCTCGCGACCGGCACCGACCGCTACGGGCGCCTCGTGGCCCTCGACGAGGAGGGCGATTGGAGCTACCGCATCCGCGCCTACGCCGACGACTGGGCGACCTGGCTCCACACGGCCGAGGTCAAGATCCCGGCCGGCCTGGACATCGACGTCACCTTCGCCATCGGCGAGGGCCTGCTGCGCAGCGGCGCCGACGACTCCTCGCGGCCCGAGGGCGAGCGCAGCCTGCTCTCCGACACCGCCGCCCGCGTCGGCGACACCACGCTGAGCGCCGAGGAGCGCCTCGCCGCGGCGACCGATCCCGCCGTCCACGGCGCGCTCGACGCCCGCCCGGTGATGAGCCTCACCAGCGTCTCGGAGCCGCGCACCATCCACGTCGAGCGCACCCGCGCCGGCGTCGGCGCCTGGTACGAGTTCTTCCCCCGCTCCGAGGGCGCCGTGCGCCACGAGGACGGGACCGTGACCAGCGGATCCTTCCGCACCGCGATCGACCGCCTCCCCGCTGTGGCCGCGATGGGCTTCGACGTGCTCTACCTGCCGCCGATCCACCCCATCGGCCGCTCCTTCCGCAAGGGCCCGAACAACACGCTCGACGCCGGCGAGAACGACCCCGGCTCGCCGTGGGCGATCGGCTCGGCCGAGGGCGGCCACGACGCGATCCACCCGGACCTCGGCACCGAGGACGACTTCCGCGCCTTCCACGCCGCGGTCGAGGCCGCGGGCCTCGAGCTCGCCCTCGACTTCGCCCTGCAGGCCTCGCCCGACCATCCCTGGGTCACCAGCCACCCCGAGTGGTTCACGACGCTCCCCGACGGCTCGATCGCCTACGCCGAGAACCCGCCGAAGAAGTACCAGGACATCTACCCGATCAACTTCGACAACGACCCCGAGGGCATCCGTCAGGAGTCGCTGCGGGTCCTGCGGCACTGGATCGACCTGGGCGTGCGGATCTTCCGCGTCGACAACCCCCACACGAAGCCGCTCGACTTCTGGGAGTGGATCATCCACGAGGTCAACGCCGAGCACCCCGAGGTCGTCTTCCTCGCGGAGGCGTTCACCCGCCCCGCGATCATGCGCGCGCTCGGCAAGGTCGGCTTCCAGCAGTCGTACTCGTACTTCACCTGGCGCAACACCAAGGAGGAGCTCGGCGAGTTCTTCACGAGCATCTCCCACGAGACGGCCGACTACATGCGGCCGAACCTCTTCGTGAACACTCCGGACATCCTCACCGAGTACCTCCAGTACGGCGGCCGCTCGGCGTACAAGGTGCGGGCGGCCCTGGCCGCGACCGCGTCGCCGCTGTGGGGGGTCTACGCCGGCTACGAACTGGTCGAGAACGTCGCTCGCCCCGGCGCCGAGGAGAACATCGACAACGAGAAGTACGAGTACAAGACGCGCGACTGGGCCGGCGCCGAGGAGTCGGGCCGCTCGCTGGCGCCGTACATCACGCGTCTCAACGAGATCCGGCGCTCGCACCCCGCGCTCGGGCAGCTGCGGAACCTGCACGTGCACGGCAGCGACGACGACGCGATCCTCGTCTACTCCAAGCACCTGCAGGCCGCGTTCACGGGCACCGGGACCGACGACACGATCATCGTCGTCGTCAACACCGACCCGCACTCGGCCCGCGAGACCACGGTCCACCTCGACCTGCCCGCGATCGGGCTCGACTGGAGCGCGACCTTCGAGGTCGAGGACCTGATCACCGGCGCCGTCTGGACCTGGGGCAGCGACGACTACGTGCGGCTCGACTCGTTCGTCGAGCCCGTGCACATCCTGAGCGTGAAGGCGGACGAGCGATGAGCGGAACCACCCCCGAGGGCACGAGCCCGGCCGAGGAGGCGGGCCTCGGCGCGCACGCCGAGACGGTCCCCACGACGGGCACCAGCTCGGCGACCACCTCCGGCCACGGCGCGCACGTCGCCGACGCGGCGCCCGACGCTCGACAGCACCCCGGAGCGGACGGCGAGAACGCGCGCAGCTACGCGGTCGAGACGGTCCCGGAGGCGCCTCAGCCGGTCGCGGCCGACGACGCCGTGACCGTCGAGCCCGACGCCGACGACGCGGAGTCCGCTCCGGTCGGCAGCGGGGCCGAGGGCGACCTGCCCGACGACACGGACGCCGCCGATTCCGTCGCAGCCGACAGCGCCGCGCCCTTCGAGACGACCGCCGGCCCTGCCGAGACGACCGCGGACCCCGCCGAGACGACCGCGGACCCCGCGACCGCTTCGGGCCCCGTCGACGGCACCGCGGCGATCGCGCTGCCCGACATCCCGGAGTGGGTGCTGCAGCAGCTCGCCACCGGCAGCAACGCGCTCCCCCACGACGTCCTGGGCCAGCACCTCGTCGCGGCCCCCGGCGTCTCCGACCCGGTGACGGTCGTCCGCGTGCGCCGCCCGCTCGCCGAGAAGGTCGCCGTGGTGCTCGCCACCGGCGCCCGCGTCGAGCTGAGCCACCTCAGCGACGGGATCTGGCAGGGCTTCCACGTCCTCGGTCCGCAGGCGTACACGGTCGAGGCCCGCTACGGCGGCGGCGGCGAGTGGACCGCGGAGGACCCCTACCGGTTCTCGAAGACGGTCGGCGACTTCGACCTCTACCTCATCGGCGAGGGCCGCCACGAGCGTCTCTGGGAGGCGCTCGGTGCCCGCCACCGCGAGCACGAGGGGGTCTGGGGCACGAGCTTCGCCGTCTGGGCCCCGCACGCCCAGGCCGCTCGGGTCGTCGGCGACTTCAACGACTGGAACGGCGAGGGCCACTCCCTCCGCAACCTCGGGACGACCGGGGTCTGGGAGATCTTCGTCCCGGGCGTCGAGCCCGGAGCCTCCTACAAGTTCGACCTGCTCTCGCGCGACGGCCACTGGGTCCGCAAGGCCGACCCGATGGCCCGCGCCACGGAGGTGCCGCCTGCGACCGCCTCGAAGGTCCCCGTCTCGCACCACCAGTGGGGCGACTCCGGCTGGATGGAGAAGCGAGCCTCGGTCGATCCGCACACGCAGCCGCTCAGCGTCTACGAGATGCACCTCGGCTCCTGGCGTCCGGGACTGGGCTACCGCGACCTCGCGGACCCGCTGATCGAGTACGTCACCGAGCTCGGCTTCACGCACGTGGAGTTCATGCCGCTCGCCGAGCACCCGTTCGGCGGCTCCTGGGGCTACCAGGTCACCGGCTACTACGCCGCCTCGAGCCGCTTCGGCACGGCCGACGACCTCAAGTACCTGATCGACCGTCTGCACCAGGCCGGCATCGGCGTCATCGTCGACTGGGTGCCCGGGCACTTCCCCAAGGACGACTTCGCCCTCGCCCGCTTCGACGGCGAGCCGCTCTACGAGCACCCGGACTGGCGCCGCGGTGAGCAGATGGACTGGGGCACCTACGTCTTCGACTTCGGGCACACCCAGGTGCGCAACTTCCTCGTCGCGAACGCCCTGTTCTGGCTCGAGGAGTTCCACGTCGACGCCCTGCGAGTGGACGCCGTCGCCTCGATGCTCTACCTCGACTACTCCCGCAAGGAGGGCGAGTGGCTGCCGAACCAGTACGGCGGACGCGAGCACCTCGAGGCGATCACCTTCCTCCAGGAGGTCAACGCCACGGCCTACAAGCTGCACCCCGGCATCATGATGATCGCCGAGGAGTCGACGAGCTGGCCCGGCGTCACCCAGCCCACCAGCTCCGGCGGCCTCGGCTTCGGGCTCAAGTGGAACATGGGCTGGATGCACGACTCGCTCGACTACATGGCGAACGACCCGCTCTGGCGCCAGTACCACCTGGGCGAGATCACCTTCTCGTTCGTCTACGCCTTCAGCGAGAAGTTCGTCCTGCCGATCAGCCACGACGAGGTCGTGCACGGCAAGGGCTCGCTGATCCAGAAGATGCCGGGCGACCACTGGCAGCAGCTCGCGAACGTGCGCGCCTACCTCGCCTTCATGTGGGCCCACCCCGGTAAGCAGCTGCTCTTCATGGGCCAGGAGTTCGGCCAGTACTCCGAGTGGAGCGAGGAGCGGGGCCTGGACTGGTGGATCCTCGATCAGCCGAGCCACCGCGGTCTCTGGAGCCTCGTCGGTCAGCTGAACCGCGTGTACCGCGACTCGCCGTCGCTCTGGGAGCTCGACCACGAGCAGTCGGGCTTCGAGTGGATCGACGGCGGCGCGGCGGCGGCCAACGTCGTCTCGTTCCTGCGCAAGGACAGCGAGGGTCGCCCGATCGCCGTCATCGCCAACTTCTCGGGCTCGCCCGTGCACGGCTACCGCGTGAGCCTGCCCACGGCCGGCCGCTGGGAGGAGCTCGTCAACACGGACGCCGAGATCTACGGCGGCAGCGGAGTCGGGAACTTCGGAGCGGTCGAGGCTCGCGAGGAGCCGTGGGCCGGCCGCCCGGCTTCCGCCGAGCTGGTCCTGCCCCCGCTGGCCGTGCTCTACCTGCGACCCGCCGACTGATCGGTCCCCGCACGGAAGAGGCCGCCCGCCGCGACGATCGTCGCGAGCGGGCGGCCTCTCGGCGTTCCGGCCGGCGTCAGTAGAGCAGGCCGGTGAGCCGGGCCCGAGCCTTGTTGACGCGCGGGTCGGTCTGACCGACGATCTCGAAAAGCTCCAGGAGGCGCGCGCGGACGGCGGCCTTCCCGTCGGCGTCGAGGCGCGGGAACATCGAGAGCAGCCGGTCGAAGGCGTCCTCGACGTGGCCACCCGAGACGTCGAGGTCGGCGACGGCGAGCTGCGCGTCGAGGTTCGACGGCTCCGCCGCGGCGGTCGAGCGGATGTCGTCGAGCGTGCGGCCCTGGAGGCGGGCCAGCAGCCGCACCTGAGCGAGACCGGCGACCGCGAGGTCGTCGCGCGGGTTCTGCGCGATGGCGGTCTCGTACTCGGTGATCGCCGCGGCGTAGTCGCCCCGGTCGATCGCGTCGTAGGCCTCCTGGTGGTGCGGCGGCAGCGGCTCCGTCTCGGGCTCCGCGCCCTCGGCGGGAGCGGCTCCCTCCACCGGCACCGTGCCCGTCACACCGTTCTGAGCGGCGAGCTGGAGGACCTGCTCGAGCAGGTCGCGCAGCTGCTCCTCGGCGACGAGGCCGCTGAACAGGGGCACCGGGCGGCCGCCGATGATCGCGGCGACCGTCGGCACGGACTGCACCTGGAACGCCTGCGCCAGCTGCGGGCTCGACTCCACATCGACCCCGACGAGCACGAACGCGCCGGCGTACGAGACGACGACCTTCTCGAGCAGCGCGGTCATGCTCTGGCTCTGGTCCGACCAGGAGCCGCGCAGGTCGACGATCACCGGCACGCGCGACGAGAGCTGGACCACCTGGTCGAACTCGGCGTCGCCGGCGGTCAGCAGCAGCGGATTCGCGCCGGGCGCGCCTCCGGGAGCGGCGGGCGCGGCCGGGGCGCCGGCGGAGGCGGCGGGCGGGGTGCGGCGGTTCACCAGCGACGAGAGGTCGACGGCGCCGCGGAGGTTTCCGGGCAGGGGCGGGACGGTGCTCACGGCAGCTGCACCACCGAGACGAGTCCCTGGCTCCATCCGAGCATCACGATCTTCTCCTCCGATCCGACGGGCGGTACGTAGAACAGCAGTTGGTATCCGTAGGTGGTCTCGATGCCGGTCGTCGACTTGTCCGTGCCCAGCAGGGTCTGCGAGGCGCCGGAGGTCGAGACGGTCGAGCCCTCGGCAGTGGGGCGGACGGTCGACGTCTCGGCGATGCTCGCCGCGACGAGGGCCCCCGAGTCGTTCGTCGCGAGCGCGATCGTCGGCGACGTGCCGGCGGCGTTCGAGAACTCGATCGAAGCGGTGTCCGGCAGCGCCTCGCGGTCGGCGTTCTTCTTGTCGACGCCGACCTGCCCCCGGAGGGTGTCGCCGTCGGCCGCGAAGAGCTCGGCGTACTGGCTCGAGTCGCCGTTGGCGAGCACGTCCGCGTACGCGGAGCCGACGGTCTGCGGGGCGAGCTTCATCAGGCGCGAGTCGGGCGCCACGATCGACGTGCCGACGGTGACGGGCGCGACGTCGGGGATGCGCGCGTTGGCCTCGAGCGAGATGGCGTAGTCGACCTTGTAGTCGACGCGCGGGCTCGCCTGGCTCATCATCAGCGCGATCGGGGCCTGGGTGGAGTCCGTCGAGTTCTGCACGACGGCGGTCACCAGGCGCGGCCACGACTCCGTGTCCTGCGGGAGCACCAGGCTCACCGGGGAGGCCGGGATCGTCTGCGGCGGGTCGATCGTCCCGCCCTTGGCGACGACGTCGTAGTTGGTGGTGCGCTCGGTGAGCGCCTCGCCCTGGAAGCGCTCGGCGAGGATCCCGGCGTCCCGGGCGGCGTCGGCGCGCGACGCGACATCGGCGACCTCGGCGACGACGGCCTCCGCCTGCTGCGTGGTGACCACGGGGGTCGGCTCGGCCGAGACCGGCTCTGCCCCCGCGGTCGCCGTGGCGGACGCGGTCGGCGCCTCGCTCGCGCCCGCGGCGAGATCCGGCCAGTAGTCGGAGCTGCAGCCGGAGAGGAGGACCGTCGTCCCGAGGACGACGGGCAGCACCAGGGCGGCCCGGCGGCGCGAGGGCGCCGGCGACGCCGTGGAGGCCTGGATCCCGGCACGCGGCCGGGGGCGGCGGGCACCGCGGGGGATCCGACCCTGCGGTCCCTTCCGGCGCGGGCCGTGCTGGCGGCGCAGGTGGACGAAGGCCCAGATGTAGAGGACGAGGCCGAGGAGGAGGAACACGGCTCCTCCGAGCAGCAGCGGACCGGCGAGGGGCGTCGCGGTGTCCACGGGCCAGCTGACGCGCACGGAGTCGGCTGCCGGCGCGGTGCCGTCGCTCGCGATGAGGATGGAGACGTCCTCCGGCACGTCGAGCGCGAGGGTCACGCTGCCGCTCCCCTCGAACTCCTCGAGCCAGAGGTCGGAGCCGCGCGGATCGACGACCGCCGCGTCGGCGGTCTCGACGTCGGAGGAGAGCTGGACGCGCTCGCCCGTCTCCTCCGCGGAGGTGAGGGTGTCGTCGGCGCGCTCGTAGCCGATGGCGTCGTAGCTCGAGCCGCCCACCCAGCCCAGCACGTCGGAGGTCCGGGCGTAGGCGACGACGAGGTCGCCGCTGCCCTCGACCGTGATCGTCTGGCGTCCCGGGTTGGCGCCCAGGGTGCTGCCGTCGATCACCGCGTAGGGAGCGGAGGAGTCGAGCGCGGTCTCGGCGGTGAGGGACTCCGGAGGAGCCCAGACCGTCCGCTGACCGATGCCGAGCACGATCATCGCGGCAGCGATGACGGTGGCGATGATGGCGAAGACGAACCGCACGAAAGAACTCCTCCTGCGTTGCCGGATCGGGGTGACGGCCGGGGCCGGCTCGGGGTACGCAGCCGGACCGGGGCGCGACGGCAACAGACAAAGACAGTCCACGATAGCCGATGCCCTCGCTCCGATGCCCGGGAGAAGCCGAGAGTGCGGCCCGAGCGGCGCGCGGTGCGGGTGTCGCCCCGGCCGCGGCCTCCCTGCTGAATACACTTTCCCAGTGCCGCGAGCCCCACCGCGGTCCTGCTCTGAAGGAGACGACGTGGCGAACGACGAGGCCGAATTCACCCAGGTGTTCCGTGGCTACGACCGGGACGAGGTCGACAAGGCCGTCCAGGGCCTGCGCCGCGAGCTCATCCACTCGAACACCCAGGCGGCCGAGAGCGGCCGCGAGGTGAAGCGCCTCTCCTCCCGGATCGAGGGCCTCGAGAAGGAGCTGCAGCAGGTCGGCACTCCCACCTACGCCGGCCTGGGCGCCAAGCTCGAGCACACCCTGCGCGTGGCCGAGGAGCAGTCCGAGCGGATCATCGCCCAGGCCGAGAACGACGCCTCCGCCCTCCGCCGCTCCACCCGCGACGACGGCGACCGCATCCTCCAGGAGGCGCGCGACGAGGCCGAGCGCCTGGTGACCGAGGCGCGCCGCCGTGCGGACCGGACCCGCGACGAGTCCGAGGCGCAGGCCGCGGCGACGCTCGGCAAGGCCGCCGACGACCGCGACGTGATGACGCAGGACGCCGTCCGCGAGGCCGCCGCGATCCGCGGCACCGTGGCGACCGAGGCCGCCGAGACCCGCGCCACCGCGAAGCGCGAGGCCGCCGCGATCCGCTCCGAGGCCGAGCGCGAGGCCGCGGAGATGCGCGCCGTCGCCGCCCGCGAGATCGAGGTCGCCCGCGCCGAGGCCGCCCGCCTCGCCCAGGCCAACGAGCTCCTGCGGGCCGAGGTCGCCTCCGAGGTGGACCGGCTCCGGGCGGCCGTCGAGGCCGAGGTCGCCCAGGCGCGCGCGGCGGTCGAGGCCGAGGTGCTCTCGACCCGCGCCGCGCTCGACGCCGAGGTCGCCGCAGTCCGCGCCGAGGGCGCGCGCGAGATCGCCGACCAGCGCACCCGGCTCACCCAGGAGCGCGCCGAGGCCGTCGCCGTGCTCGACGCCGAGCTGGCGGGCCTGCGCGCCGCGTCCGCCGACGAGGCCGCTGCGCTCTCGCGCGAGGTCGAGCAGGCCCGGATCGACCTGGTGGTCGAGCTCGCCGCGCGCCGCGAGGAGGCCGACCGCGACGACCTGCTCCGCCACCAGGAGGCCGTCGCGCAGACCCAGCGCTACCTCGACGAGTCGAACCTGCAGCTCGCCGACGCCATCCGACGCGCGAACGACAAGCGCCTCGAGGCGGACGCCCTCCGCAGCGACGCCCTCGACGACACGACGCGACTGCGCCGGAAGGCCCAGGACGACTCCGACGCCCTCCTCGACGACGCGCGCGACCAGGCGCAGAAGCTCGTCGCGGACGCGGAGCGCCGCAGCCGCGAGCTGATGGACACCGCCGAGCGGCGCCTCGACGAGATCCGCACCGAGCGCGACGCGATCGCCGGCTACGTGTCGGGACTGCGCGGGCTCATCGGCCACGTCGACGGACTCGCGGACGACAGCGACGGCGACGGCTCCGACGGCAGCGGCCCTGACGGCAGCGGCTCCGACGGCGGCTCGTCCGGCCGCTAGGCGGTCGCTGGGCGGGCGGGCTCAGCCGAGCTCGCCCGCCCACTCCGTCGGCAGCGGGGACGAGGCGGGCGCGACCACGCGCACGATCTCGTCGAGGACGCGCCGGGTCTGCGCCTCGCCGACCCAGAGGTGCTTCCCGCCCTCCACAGCGACGAGGTCCAGCTGCGGCACGCTCGCGAAGCGCTCGGCGGCCGCCTCCGGCCGCAGGTAGTCGTCGAACTCCGGGACGAGCGCCACGAGCGGGCGGCCGTCCTCGCCCCAGGCGGCGACCTCCTCCGCGCTCGTGCGGTGCAGCGGCGGCGAGAGCAGGATCGCTCCCTCGACGGGGTGCTCCCTCCCCCACTTCAGCGCGAGCTCGGTGCCGAAGGACCAGCCGACCAGCCAGGGGTGCGGCAGTCCGCGGTCCGCGACGAGGGCCAGGGCTGCGGCGACGTCGGCGCGCTCCTCGATGCCGTGTCCGAACGCGCCCTCGCTCGTGCCGCGCGGCGACGCGGTGCCGCGGGTGTTGAAGCGGAGGACCGCCAGGTCGGCGAGCGCGGGCAGCCGGGCGGCGGCCTTCCGCAGGATGTGCGAGTCCATGAAGCCGCCGTGGGTGGGCAGCGGATGCAGGGTGACCAGGGTCGCGACCGGCTCGTGCTCCAGGGGCAGCGCGAGCTCCCCCACCAGGGTCAGGCCGTCGGAGGTGTGCAGCTCGACGTCCTCGCGGCGGGCGGGGAGGACGACGCCTCCGCGGATCTCGTGGGTCATCGTGCTCCTCGGATTCTCCAGCAGTGCGTGTGCCAGTGGCGGCGGCCGGCCAGGTCGGCCGCGTCGCCGAGCGCGCCGTCGGCCCGCCAGGTGACCAGATGCGGCTGGCCGATGTCGATGGTGAGCCCGCAGCCCGGGCAGAGGTAGTTCTTCACGGCCCGCGCTGCGGAGACGGGCTGGACGTTCCACTCCCGGCCGGCGTGCGACTCGGTGCGCCGGAAGCCGGCGAGCATCTGCGAGAGGTCGCGCTGCTCGTCGTCGTCGTCACGGCGGCCGCCCCGGGGTCTGTTGCTGCGCGGCATCTCCCCAGTCTAGGAGGCCGCCGCCGGGCCCCTCCCGTCAGTGGGAGCTGTCGTCCATCTCGAGCCGGGTCTCCTCGGCGTCGAGCATCAGCTGCGCCCGCCGCAGCGTCCGCGAGGAGTAGACCCCGCGCCCCCGGGCGTCCAGCAGTGCCTCCCGCTCGGCGAGCAGGACCGCTCGGCGCAGCCGCAGGTACTGCGCGTGCGGGCCGAGGGGCGCATCCTCCGCGCGGCCGACCTGTTCCCACGCCACCTGCGAGCGGGTCAGAGTGTCGCGGCGCACGCGCTCGAGGACGCGCTCGCCCGCCTCGCCGTCGGGCAGCTCCGCCACCGCCTCGGGGAGGGCCTGGATGCCCGTGGCCGCGACCTCGTCGAGCAGCGTCGCGAGCTCGCGGCGGTCGGTTTCTCCGTCGGTGCCCTGGATGCCGGTGAGCCGGATCAGCGCGGGGAGCGTCGCACCCTGCAGGAGCAGCGTCACGACGGCGACGGTGAAGGCGATCAGGATCAGCTGGGAGCGGTAGGGAGTCTCGTCCGGCAGCGACTGGGCCGCGGCGAGCGTGACCACGCCGCGCATCCCGGACCAGGACAGGACGACTCCGCCGCGCCAGCCGAACGCCTCGCTCGCGGTCGCGGCCAGGTCGGTCTCGCGCCGGAGGTAGAGCCGCTCCGCTCTCACCTGCCGCCGCCGGAAGCGCTCATCGCTGGTGGCGCTGTTGCGCAGTCGCATGAGGCCCACCGCCAGCCGCCGGTTGATCCGCTCCGCCCGCCGACCGGAGCTGCGCAGCCACAGGAGCAGCGGCCACACGAAGAGGGCCCGCAGCACGATCAGGATGACCACGGTGGCCAGACCCAGCAGCACCGCGGTGCCCACTCCGAACTCGCCCGGGTCCACGACCCCGGAGACGATCGCCTTGATCTCGGCGCCCATGAGCAGGAAGACGCCGTTCTCGAGCAGGAACTGCGCCGTCCGCCAGTTCACCCGCTCGCTGATCCGCGACTGCGGCGAGAGGAAGCGCGCGCTGTTGTGCCCCGTGTAGATCCCGGTGACCACGACGGCGAGCACCCCGGACGCGCCCAGCTCCTCGGCCGGGATGTAGGCCAGGAACGGCACGGCGAAGGACACGGCGGTGTCGAGCACCGGGTCCCGCAGCTTCGAGCGCACGAAGACGGTGAGCACGCCCATCACCAGTCCGAGGACGATCGCCATCAGGACGGAGTAGACGAAGAGGACCCCCACCTCGCCCACGTCGATCGCGTCGGTCGTGACGGAGGCGCCGACCACGGCCGCCGCAGCCGTCGCGGCGCGCAGCAGCACCAGCGCCGACGCGTCGTTCACGAGGCTCTCGCCCTCGAGCACCGTCACCAGGCGGGGCGGGAGTCCGAGCTTCTTGCCGATCGAGGTCGCGGCCACCGCGTCGGTCGGGCTCACGACGGCGCCCAGAGCGATCGCTGCGGGCAGGCTCAGATCGGGGAACACGAGGTAGAGGAAGCCGCCCACCACGAGGGCGGTCACGACGACCAGCAGCACCGAGAGCCCGAAGATCGAGCGCAGGTTCCGCCGGAAGTCGGTGAGGGGCACCTGGATCGCGGCCGAGTACAGCAGCGGCGGCAGCACGCCCGCGAGGATCAGCTCAGGCTCGACCTCGATGTCCGGGACCCCGGGGAGGTAGGACGCGCCGATACCGATGACGACCAGGAGCAGCGGTGCGGCGATCCCGAGGCGGCTCGAGAACCGCGCGACGGTGACGACCGTGATGATCCCGACGACCCCGAGCAGCGCGTAATCCACGGCACCAGGGTAGCGAGAGCCTCAGCCCGCCGGACGCGGTGCCGAGCGGAGGGGAACGATCAGTACCAGCCGACCGATTCGGAGTGGGCCCAGGCACCGCAGGGCGAGCCGTAGCGGCCGGAGATGTAGCCGAGGCCCCAGGTGATCTGGGTGCTCGCGTTGGTCGCCCAGTCGGAGCCGGCCGACGCCATCTTGCTGCCGGGGAGTGCCTGCGGGATGCCGTAGGCACCGCTGGACTTGTTCTCGGCGTAGACGTTCCAGCCGGACTCGCGGTTCCAGAGGAGGACGAGGCAGTCGTACTCGCTGTCGGCCCAGCCGCGCTGCACGATCATGTCGTACGCGATCGCCTTCGCGGATCCGGGATCCGGAGCGGCGGCGCGCTGGACGGGAGCGGCGGTCTCGGCCTCGGCGGAGCCCGACTCCTCCTCGTCGACGGTCGCGGAAGCGGTCTGAGTCTCGGTCGGAGTGGGCGTCGGGGTCGGAGTGGGCGTCGGCTTCGCCTCGGCGCCGAACGAGTCGCGCTGGACGGTCCGCTCGACGGCGTCCGCGACGACGAGCCGCTGCGCGGAGTCGCCGTTGAAGCGCGCCGGGGCCTGGTAGTAGGGGGAGGCGACCGCGCCGCTGGACGGATCGACGACGTTCACCATGGCGAACGCGATCGACGCCGTGAAGGCCAGCACCGTCACCGGGATCCGAGCCCAGGAGCGCCGCACCGGGGTCTGGTGCGGGACCGCCGGGCGACCGCTGGTGCGGTTCGCGGGCGTGTGGGCGACGGAGGTCTGAGGATGCTGAGCCACGATTACGAAAGCATAACGGACGATGACCTGATCGGCCAGCAGATCCGGCTCCGGTCAGCGGACCGCCAGCATCACATCGACGACCGTGTCGAGCAGCAGGTCGACCTGCGCCTCGGCGTACCCGCCGCGCTGCGGGGCGAAGGAGACGGTCCGCACGTCGTCCACGGTCAGCACCGATCCGTCGCGGAAGTACCCGGAGATCCGGTCGGCGAAGGCGTCGACCTGGCGGATGTTGTAGCCCGTCGTGAGAGCGCCGGCCCGGGTGAACCGCTCGCGGGGAGCGCGGGCCAGCCGGTTCACGATCTCCTGGGCGGTCGACCGCGCGTCCGCGAGCCACGCCTCCTCGCCCCGGGCCGCGATCGCGTACTGGCGCTCCCGCAGGGCGAAGGCGTCCTCGAGGCGCTCGAGCGCCGCATCGACGTGGGGCGCGGAGTAGCCGCCCTTGCGCAGGGTGAACGCGGTGTGGCGCAGGTCGGCGGCGCGGAGGTCCGCCGGTCCCCCGGAGAGCTGCGAGTAGGCCTCGCGCGCCGACGCGAGGAAGGAGTCGACCTCGGCCGTGTCGTAGCCGGGACGGGACTCGCGGGCTCGGGGGAAGGGAGCGGTCATCCCGACATCATGCCAAGCCGCGCGCCGGGAGCGGAATCGGCACGCCCCGGTGAGGCGTGCGCTCAGTGGGCGAAGAGGAAGTACAGCACGTAGGCTGCTGCGGCCGACGGCAGGATCGAGTCCAGCCGGTCGAGGACTCCTCCGTGGCCGGGCAGCCAGGAGCTCATGTCCTTGATGCCGATGTCGCGCTTGATCAGCGACTCGGCGAGGTCGCCGAGCGTCGCGGTGAGCAGCACCACGGCCCCGAACACCGCACCGACCCACCAGGGCTGGCCGAGCATCAGCAGGGCGAGCAGGACGCCGACGACGATCCCCGCGACGGCCGCACCGGCGAACCCCTCCCAGGTCTTCTTCGGGCTGATCCGCGGTGCCATCGGGTGCTTGCCCCAGGTGAGTCCGCTCACGTAGGCGCCGGTGTCGACGACGATCACGAGCACCAGGAACGCGAACGCCCAGAGCTGGCCGCCGGGCTCGGCGACGAGACGGATCGCGAAGGCGCCGAGGAAGGTCGTGTAGCCCTGGACGAACGCGCCGAGGCCGATGTCGAGGGCGAGGTCCCTCCGGCTGGAGGCGGTGCGCCGGAAGAGCTGCTCCCCCAGCCGCCAGAGGCCGACGAGGACGGATCCGCCGAGGACCGTGGCCCACGCGGCGCCGAGGCCGCCGTAGTAGGCGGCCGGCACGGCGACGACCGCCACGATCCCGGTCGGGATGCGCGGGATGTCGCGACCGGCGTGGCGCAGGGCGTTCGAGAGCTCCAGCGCCGCGAGCAGCACCACCACCCCCGCGAGCACCATGAAGAGCTCCTTGACCAGGAGGAGGCTGACGACCATCGCGCCGCCGCCGAGGAGTCCGATCGCGGTCGCCGACACGAGGTTCCGGCCCGAGCGCGCGGTGAGACGGTCGTTCGTCGCCTCGAGCTGGGCGCGGGTCGCCTCGAGCTGGCGCTCGACGTCGGCCCGGCCCTGCTGGGCGCGCGCACGCAGTGCGTCGCGGGTGACCATCCGGGATCCCCGGGCACCAGGGACGTGCGGAGACGGTCTCTTCTCGCCGCCCTCGGGTCCTTCGGGGATCTCGGGCACCGCTACACCTCGAGCAGTTCGGATTCCTTGCGCTTGAGCGCCTCGTCGATCGCGTCGACGTGCTGCTTCGTGAGCGCCTCGAGCTCCTTCTCGCCGCGGGAGAGCTCGTCGTCGCCGATGTCGCCCTTCAGCGCGTCGAGGTCGTCCTTGCCCTTGCGGCGGATGTTGCGCACCGCGATCTTGGCGTCCTCGGCCTTGGTGCGGACGATCTTGACGAACTCCTTGCGGCGCTCGGCGGTGAGCTCCGGCAGGGTCACCCGGATGATCGTGCCGTCGTTGGTCGGGTTCGCGCCGAGGTTCGGCATGTCCCGGATGGCCTGCTCGATGTCGCGGAGCGAGCCCTTGTCGTAGGGCGTCAGGACGAGCGTGCGGGCCTCCTGGTTCTGCATCGAGGCGAGCTGCGACAGCGGCGTCGGGGTGCCGTAGTAGCTCACCAGCACCTTCTGGAACATGCCGGGGTTCGCGCGTCCGGTGCGGACCGTGGAGAAGTCCTCCTTGGCGACCTCGACGGCCTTGCCCATCTTGGTCTTCGCGTCGGCCAGTACATCCGAGATCACAGGGAGCTCCTTAAGAGAGGGAAGTGGTCAGTCTAGTTCGAGACGAGCGTGCCGAGCTCGGCGCCGCGGATGGCCTTCGCGACGTTGCCCGAGGGCTCCATGCCGAAGACCTGCATCGGCATGCCGTTGTCCATGCAGAGGCTGAACGCGGTGGAGTCGACCACCTTGAGGCCCCGCTGGAGCGCCTCCTGGTAGGTCAGTGCGTCGAGCTTCTTCGCGTCGGGGTTCGTCCGCGGGTCGGCGTCGTACACGCCGTCCACGCCGTTCTTGGCGACGAGGACCACGTCGGCGTGCGTTTCGAGCGCGCGCTGCGCGGCGACCGTGTCGGTCGAGAAGTACGGGAGTCCGGCGCCGGCGCCGAAGATGACGACGCGGCCCTTCTCCATGTGCCGGATCGCCCGGCGGGGGATGTAGGGCTCCGCGACCTGCGTCATCGCGATCGCGGACTGCACGCGCGTCTCGGCGCCCGCCTGCTCGAGGAAGTCCTGAAGGGCGAGGGCGTTCATCACCGTGCCCAGCATCCCCATGTAGTCGGCCCGGCCGCGGTCCATGCCGCGCTGCGAGAGCTCGGCTCCGCGGAAGAAGTTGCCGCCGCCGACGACCACCGAGATCTCCACCTCGGTCGCGGCATCGGCGATCTCGCGCGCCAGGGCGCTGATCACGTCCGGGTTCACGCCGAGCGTGCCGGCTCCGAACGCCTCCCCCGACAGCTTCAGAAGCACCCTGCGGCGCTTGCCCGTCGTCATCGCATCCGTCTCCGTCATGGACGTTTCCTCCCGTAGACCCGTACAAACCTATCCCGCGCGGAGCGGGCCCCGCGACCACGCCCGGGACCGCCCCGGGCAGAGCGAAGGGAGCCCGGGTCGACTGAACGACCCGGACTCCCTCCTGCAGTGCTGTTAGGCGCCGACCTTGAAACGGGCGAAGCCCGACACGGTCAGGCCCGCGTCGCTCAGGACCTTGCTGACGGACAGCTTGTTGTCCTTCGCGTAGTCCTGGTCGAGCAGGGCGACCTGCTTGAAGTACGCGTTCACGCGTCCCTCGATGATCTTCGGCAGGGCGGCCTCGGGCTTGCCCTCGCCGCGCGAGATCTCCTCGACGATGCGGCGCTCGTTGTCGACCTCGGACTGCGGCACGTCCTCGCGCGAGAGGTAGGACGGGTTCGCGAACGAGATGTGCTGGGCGACGGAGCGCGCGGTCTCGGCGTCCTCACCCGCGTAGCCGACGACCACGCCGACCTGCGGGGGCAGGTCCTTGTTCGTCTTGTGGAGGTAGATCGCGAAGTGCTCGCCCGAGACCGAGGCCACGCGGCGCAGCTCCACCTTCTCGCCGAGGATCGCGGCCTCGTCGTTGATGAGGTCGGCGACGGTCTTGCCGTCGGCGGGGGCCGCGAGGGCCTCCTCGACCGTGGTGGAGCCGGCGGCGACGACCGCGGCGAGCACGGCGTCGGCGAGGGCGATGAACTTCGTGCCCTTGGCGACGAAGTCGGTCTCGCACGCGAGCTCGATCATCGTGGCGACGCCGTCCTTCTCGGCGGCGGCGACGAGGCCCTCGCTCGTGGAGCGGTCGGCGCGCTTCGCGTTGCCCTTGGCGCCCTTGAGGCGGAGGATCTCGACCGCCTTGTCCAGGTCGCCGTCGGCCTCGACGAGCGCGTTCTTCGTGTCGACCATGCCGGTACCGAGCTGCTCGCGCAGCGTCTTGACGTCAGCGAGGCTGAAATTTGCCATGTTCTCGGAACTCCTCTTGGTTCGGAAACCCTGTGGCGCCGTCACTCGCGGCGGCGGGCTCACGGGAGGAGCCCAGCACGCCGAGGTGACGGCGGTTCTTACTCGTGGTGAACGTGCACCGACCGAGCGGGGGCCGGACGACCGCGGGTGCGGCGTCCGACCCCCGTCACGGAACGGGGTGTCAGGCGGTGGCGGTCTCGTCGGTCGAGGTCTCGTCGGTCGAGGTCGCGGCGGCGTCGGCCTCGGGGGCCTCCTCCGCGGCGGGGGTCTCGGCCTCGACGACGGCCTCATCGGCGGTCTCGGCCTCGGCGTCGGCGACCTTCTCGGTCTCCGCGCCGGCCTGCTCGTTCGGCTCCTGCACGTCGGCGGCGGGCGCACCGGTGGAGAGCAGCTCCTGCTCCCACTCGGCCAGCGGCTCGACGGCGGAGACGTTGCCCTCGGCCTCGGGCTTCTGGTGGCGCTGGATGAGGCCCTCGGCCGCGGCATCGGCGACGATGCGGGTGAGCAGGCTCACCGAGCGGATTGCGTCGTCGTTGCCCGGGATCGGGTACTGGACCTCGTCCGGGTCGCAGTTCGTGTCGAGGATGCCGATGACCGGGATGCCCAGCTTCTTGGCCTCGTCGATCGCGAGGTGCTCCTTCTTGGTGTCGACGACCCAGAGGGCCGACGGCGTCTTCGAGAGGTTGCGGATGCCGCCGAGCGACTTGTGCAGCTTGTCGAGCTCGCGCTTCTTGATGAGGAGCTCCTTCTTGGTGAAGCCGCTCTTCGACGTGTCGTCGAAGTCGAGCTCCTCCAGCTCCTTCATGCGGGCGAGGCGCTTCGAGACCGTCTGGAAGTTGGTCAGGAGGCCGCCGAGCCAGCGCTGGTTCACGTAGGGCTGGCCGACGCGGGTCGCCTGCTCCGAGATCGCGTTCTGCGCCTGCTTCTTGGTGCCGACGAAGAGGATGGTGCCGCCGTGGGCGACCGTCTCCTTGACGAAGTCGTAGGTCTTGTCGATGTAGGCCAGCGACTGCTGGAGGTCGATGATGTAGCTGCCCGAGCGCTCGGTCAGGATGAAGCGCTTCATCTTGGGGTTCCAGCGACGGGTCTGGTGCCCGAAGTGGACGCCGCTGTCGAGCAGCTGGCGCATGGTGACGACTGCCATGAGTCGTTCTCCTTGTCTCGGGGCCCGGGCGCACGACGGCGCCGAACTCCCGTTCGGTTGTCTGCGACGGCCGGTCGGCACGTCGCCCTGGCGCCCGGCGCACTCCCGCCCCGGCCGCGTGAGCGGAGAGGGACCGTGGGGAGCGGAGGCCGAATGGGCGCGCGTAGTCACCCCGACGAGCGAGGTGCTCCGTGGAGTGTAGCACCAGGACGGCCGCCTCCCCCGCTGCTGCGGGAGGGCGGCCGTCGGGGCTCAAAAAGACCGGTGCTACTTGCGCGCCGACTTCATCACGGTGCGGATGTGCAGGGTGTCCATCTCCTCCAGCGAGCGGCCCTTGGTCTCGGGCACGAACATGAAGACGAACACGAACGAGATCGCCGCGAAGGCGGCGTAGAGGCCGTAGGCCAGGGTGAGCGAGACGTCCTGCGAGAGGATCGGGAACGTCACCGTGATGGCGAAGTTCGCGATCCACTGGGCCGAGGCCGCCAGGCCGAGCGCGGCCGCTCGGATCCGGTTCGGGAAGATCTCGCCGAGGAGGACCCACACCAGCGGGCCCCAGGTCGCGCCGAAGAAGACGACGAACGCGTTCGCCGAGACGAGGGCGATCGGCCCCCACTCGCCGGGCAGCGAGACGTCCTCTCCGCTGATCGTCGACTGGCTGAAGGCGATGGCCATCAGTGCGAGCGAGACGGCCATGCCGGCCGATCCGACCAGCAGCAGCGGCTTCCGGCCGACCTTGTCGACCAGGAAGATCGCCACGAAGGTGACGACGACGTTCACGACCGAGGTGAAGACCGAGATCGCGAAGGAGTTGGACTCGTCGAATCCGACCGCGCTCCAGAGCGAGGTGGAGTAGTAGAAGATCACGTTGATGCCCACGAACTGCTGGAACACCGACAGCAGGATGCCGACCCAGACCACGGGGAGCAGGCCGAGGGCGGGACCGCGGAGGCTGGAGCGCTTCGCGTTCTCGGAGTCCTCGTCGATCTTCTTCTGGATGTCCGCGAGCGCCTCGTCGACCTCGTCGCGCGGCGTGACCGTCGCGAGCACCGCGCGGGCGTCCTCGGAGCGGCCGCGGGTCGCGAGGTAGCGGGGCGATTCCGGCAGGGTCAGGGCCAGGAGGCCGTAGATGACCGCAGGCACGGCACAGGCGATGAACATCCAGCGCCAGGCGGCGACGCCGAACCAGAAGGGCTCGGAGGCGCCGTCCGCGCCGTTCGCGATGAGGGTGTCCGAGAGCAGGGCGGCGAAGATGCCGAGCGTGATCGCCAGCTGCTGCAGCGACGCGAGAGCTCCGCGGATGGCCTTGGGCGCGATCTCCGAGATGTAGGTCGGAGCGATCACGGAGGCGATGCCGATGCCGAGGCCTCCGACCACGCGCCAGAGCACGAGGTCCCAGACCGCGAACGCCGCGCCGGCGCCGATGGAGGAGATGAAGAAGAGCCCGGCGCCGAGCAGCATGACCTTGATGCGGCCCCAGCGGTCGGCCAGGCGCCCAGCGAGGTACGCGCCGAGCGCACAGCCGAGCAGCGCGGAGGCGACGGCGAAGCCGATCAGGGCGGCCGAGAGCTGGAACTCGCCCTGCACCGCCTCCACGGCACCGTTCACCACCGACGAGTCGAAGCCGAAGAGGAAGCCGCCGACCGCCGCCGCGATCGCGAGGCCGATCACCTTCCTCTTCAGCTTCGCCGCCGAGGGGTTCGGGATGTCCGCTCTCCCGCTGGTCGTGTCAGATCGTCCGCTGGTCATGGTCGTCTCCGATTCTCGCCGCCGGTGGGGGCGGGGTGCCGCTCCCGAGCCGGATCACCGGCACGTTACTCCTCGCCGCGGCACCGCCGGGACGGGTTGCGCTCTCCCCCGGCCGATGTCCTCCCTCCACAGCCGGGCCCGTCGCGCTCTCCTCCCCTGATCCGCTCGGCCGACCACCGGTCTCGGACCGGCTCCAGGAGGGTGGCCGCATGCTCCGATCCCGACTCCTGCGCCCGGGCGTGTTCGCCCTCGCCGCTCTGCTCGTCGGGGCGCCTCTCGGCGCCTCGCCCTCCGGCACCTCGTCCCCCGGCCGGTCCGACCCGCGGTGGACCTCCCCCGTCGCGGGCTTCTCCGTCGTGGAGCCGTGGGGCGCGCCAGCGCACCGCTACGCCCCCGGGCACCGCGGGATCGACCTCGCCGCAGCGGCCGGGCAGCCCGTGGTCGCCGTCGCTGCGGGTACCGTGTCGTTCTCGGGCAGGGTGGTCGACCGGTCCGTGGTGAGCATCGTGCACGCGGACGGTCTGGTCTCGACGGTCGAGCCGGTCGACGGATCGGTGACGGCCGGGCAGGTCCTCACCGCGGGCCAGCCCGTCGGAGCAGTGGGTGCGGGCGGCCACTGCGACGGGAGGTGCGTGCACCTCGGCGTCCGCGAGGGTGGCGACTACGTTTCGCCGATGCGGTTCTTCGGCGGGATCCCCCGGGCGGTGCTCCTGCCGATGGACGACATGGCGCAGGGTGTTCAGCGAGTGGCGCGGAAGGGTGCGTCCAGCGACTCGCGCGTCCGGTCAGGCGCGGGGGTGGGCGAGGCGGTAGGCGTCGCGGATCCGCTCGGTCGAGACGTGGGTGTAGATCTGCGTGGTGCCCAGGCTCGCGTGGCCGAGCAGCTCCTGGACGGCGCGGAGGTCGGCTCCGCCGTCGAGCAGATGGGTCGCCGCGGTGTGGCGGAGGGTGTGCGGACCGGACGGTCCGGAGCCCTGCCCGCCGTCGAGGAGCCTCGCCACCACGCCGTAGACCGTGCGCGGCGTGAGGCGCGCGCCCCGCCGTCCCAGCAGCAGGGCCCCGCTCCCGTCGCCGGTGGCGAGAGAGGGTCGGGCGCGCTCCAGGTAGTCGACGAGCGCCTCCTTCGCGGGGACGCCGAACGGGACGACCCGCTGCTTGGCGCCCTTGCCGGTGACGAGCACGGTGAGCCGGCCGAGATCGACGTCGCCCAGGTCGACGGCGACCAGCTCGGAGACGCGGATGCCGGAGGCATAGAGCAGCTCGACGATCGCGAGGTCCCGCAGCGCCACCGGGTCATCGGTCGCGCCTCGCGCCGCGACCGTGTCGAGCACCTGTTCCGCCTGCGGGAGCGTGAGGACCCGCGGCAGTGTCCGTCCCGACTTGGGCGTCTTGAGGCGTGCGGCGACGTCGACGGGGAGCCGCTCGGTCCGATGCGCCCAGGAGGAGAAGGAGCGGACGGCCGCGGTGCGCCGGGCGAGGGTCGCGCGGGCGATCCCCGACTCCGACTCTCGCCAGAGCCAGTCGCGCAGCAGCTCGAGGTCGAGCTCGGCGGTGAGGAGCCGCCCCTTCTCCTCCGTGTGGGCGATCAGGCGCGCCAGGTCGGAGCGGTAGCCCTTCGCGGTGGCGGGCGAGAGGGACCGCTCATCGAGGACGTACCGGAGGAAGTGCTCGACCGAGTCGGCGAGCGTCTCGCCGGTCATGATCCGTCCGGAATCCGCGACCAGAGGTCGATGCGCCCCTGCTCGTCGAGCCCCTCGAGCCGCTCGATCAGGTCGGTGCCGAACCGCGTCGCGATCGGGGCCGGTGCCGTCGGCACGAACGAGGCGGCCACCGTCTCCGGGTGGACGTGGACGAGCGAGAGGCTCTGCGCTCCGTCGACGCCGGCGAGCTCCCGCTCGGGCGCTCCGAGGTCCATCGTGTAGCTGGTGGCGCCGGCGACGAGCACGGGCACGCCCGCGAAGGTCGCAGCCGTGGGGTAGTGCAGGTGGCCGCCGAGGATCGCGCGGACGTCGGTTCCGCGCACCACCTCCTCGAGGCGGTCGATCCCCCGCAGCTCGAGCACGGTCATCGCGCCGAGCGGCGTGGGCAGCGGAGGGTGGTGCAGGGCGAGGATCGTCCCCAGCGGGGCCGGTGCGGCGAGCTCGTCCTTCAGCCAGGCCAGCTGGGCGTCGGTGAGGTCGCCGTGGTGGAAGCCGGGCACCGCGCTGTCGAGCGCGATGAGCCGGAGCCCGCCGAGGTCGACGACCTGGTCCACGGGTCCCGCGCCCGCCGGGTCCTGCCCGAGCAGCACCCGCCGGAACGCTCCGCGCTCGTCGTGGTTGCCCATCACCCAGACGATCGGGCAGCCGAACCGCTCGCCCACGGGGTCGAGCTGCTCGCGCACGCGCCGGTAGGCGTCCTCCTCGCCGCGGTCCGCGACGTCCCCGGTCACCACGATCGCGTCCAGGCGTCCGCCGCGCTCGGCCAGCCGGTCGACCGCCTGCGCGAGGCGGGCGACCGTGTCGACCTTCCCGTAGAGCGGAGCGCCGTCGGCCAGCAGGTGCGTGTCGCTCAGATGCGCGATGACCCTGTCGGGGGCGCGGAAGTGCCCGAGCTGCGGGCGCTCTCCGCCGTGTCCTGCTGCCGTGGCGTCCATGCCGCTCCCCTCGCCGATGCCCCTTCAGCGTAGGGCGGACCGCCGACAGCGCCGCGGCGGCGGGGCCGCCCCGTGCACGGATTACCCGTGCAGCAGTTCGTGGACCGGCGGCTGCGCCTCGTAAAGACGAAGCAACGTCGGCATCCGCATCCGCATCGGCGTCAGCGTCAGCGTCAGCGTCAGCGTCAGCGTCAGCGTCAGCGTCAGCGATGCACGGTACAAGTTCGCTGTGTCTTGCGTGACATCGTGAAGGAAGAAGAATCGGAAAATCTCAGAGGTGCCATTTATACAGATTGCATAATCGTTGGTCGCCGCACCCCTAAGCACGGAGGAGCCTTCACCGTCTCCGAACCACTCCTGACCAAATACCGGTGTCAGCCTGCCGTTGAACATGTACGTGGACTTCGGGAAGTAGAGGACGCCGTTGCGACTAGCAGAGATAATTGCGTTACGTATCGAAGCCAGATCGTTTGTGCCGTAGGACGCTCGTCCGCCGGTCACTGAGTTGACTGCAGGCGTGGCCAGTGTCACTTGCGTCGCTGACGTGACTGACAGGATCGTGGTGGACAGCGTGGTCTTCGAGGTGGAGGCGTTAAGCAGCCCCGCGTCGTCAACGAAGATGATCTTGCCAACGTCTCCAGCACTGAATGATGCCGATGCTGATGTCAGGACTGCGCTGGACGCTGTCATCACAGCGTCAGTGAGTTGAAGCCCGTCCCCGACCGCTCCGAAGTCCGTGACGTTGTTGAGCGGCCGACTGTTTGGGAGGCTCGTGCGCCAGGAGAACGTTCCACCCGCGTCGCTAGCAATGACGCTGTTCAATGCGGCACCGGTGGTCATCTTGAAGAGGTCGCTGCTCGTTGTCCCCGCGACGTCGAGCGCGCTTGAGGGCGTTTTACCGATGCCGAGTCGAGAGTTGGATGTGTCGAACTGTCCCACGACGGACTGAGCTGACCTTTGGATGACGACGCCATCGACGCGGTTCTTCGCAGTCCGCAGCACCACCTTTCCTCCAGGGACACCGGTGCCGGTGCCGCCGCCTGCTCCATTCGCGATCAGGACTACGTCGCCGCTAACACCGTTCGTGCTGCCAGCGGGTGCGGCGCCTCCGTTGCCAGAACGAAGGGTTAGGTTTGCACCCCTACCCGCGACGTTGCTGCTCGTCCCAGTTGTGGCCCCTCCGCTCGGACCCGACATCATCGCGTTGGCTCCTGCGGTTCCGTCTGACGCAGCGGTTGATGGCGAGGTTGGCGCGACCAGGACAGGTCCGGTGAAAGTTGCGCCCGAGACGTTGGCCTTGAGAGCTAGTGCGGCAGCTTGAGCAGCAGAGACGGGTTTGTCTGCGTCGCTCGTGTTGTCGACGCTCCCCAGGCCTACGTGCACCTTTGTGATACCCGTAGGTGTCCCCGTGAACGCTGGTGAGGCCAAAGGCGCCTTGAGCGCCAACGCGCTACTCGTCGCGCTCGACACCGGCTGCTCGCATCGCTCGTGTTGTCCACATTGGCGAGCCCCACGTCACCCTTCCCGAGGGTGACGGCGCCCTGCTTGCCTGCGACCGTCTGAACGGGCGCGGATGCAGCTGCTTGGAACGCGTCAACGAAGCCAGCCGGGTTGCTGGCGTTGTACTTCGCGTTCAGAGCCGTCTGTACGGCCGTGGAGACGGGCTTCGCTGCGTCAGACGTGTTGTCGACCAGGTTAAGGCCGATGTCGGCCTTGGAGAGGACGACGTTGCCAGTGCGGCCGGCGACGGTGCGAACGTCGCCACGTAGGTCCAGCCCATCAACGAGCTCGTCAACGTAGGTCTGGTCGGCCTTCGTCAGTACGGCGTCCTCGATCGCCTCGAGCGTGCCCGCTGTCACGGTGCCAGCGATGACCCATCCGACCTGGACGATCTTGCGGATCGATCCCTCGGTAGCACGTTCGAGTACGAGGCTGTCGCCGCTGACTGAAGTGATCCGTGCGATCTCAGCGTTGTCGTAGCTCGGGTCCTTGCCGTACGGCGCTAGGGTCACAGGCATGTCAGGAGCAAAGAGGGAGCCGTCGCCGGGAGCGACCTTGAAGGTAGTGCCCGTCGTGCGATCGGTTGGCACAGCGGCCAGGAGAGACTGAGCTAGGTTGCGGTGAGAATGAAATTGCATCTACCTCCTAATAAAACGCATTGACCCGACATTGAACACACAAAGGGGACTCACGATCGACGCTTTCTGGGACAGCTCATTCTGGGAGTTCCTCACCGCAATAACGCAGGTGGCAGGTGGTGCACTAATCGGTCTAGGGACGGCTCTGTTCCTCAGTTGGCGCAACAACCGCCGAGCCGACGTTGTCTATGAGCGCGACCGTAGAAGTGCGAAAGAGGATGCGAAGGTCGAGCACGACAGAGCAGATGAGCTTCGATGGATCGCCGACATCCGTCAGATGGGCATCGAGACGCTCGCCGCTTCGAACGAAGCGCTTTCTGCTGGGCGGTGGATCGCCCAATCCCGCTTGAAGGTCGTCGACGGACCGATTCCCGACGAACATGACAGTCTTGTGAGGTTGGTCGGTCAGCTTGAACGGCTTAGTAACACGCGGGCAGCTATGATGATCTACGCCCCAGATACGCTATACGTTTCAGCGGAAAGACTTGGCGACGCCGCACACGCTTTACTGGATGCGAAGCCGGAAACAGTCGACGAGCTGAGCGACGCGGTTGGGTCAGCTCAGGGGAAATTCATCTCCACGATCCGTGAGATTCTACACATCGACAAAGCTGGAACGTCGATGTGGGAGGCGAGTTCGCGATGATTGATTTCACCACCTCGACCGCCCCCTGGGTCTTTGTGGCAGCGTCGGCTCTGCTTGGAACCTTGCTAGGCGGTTTCCTGAGTTGGCTCGGTGCACGACTAAACGATCGGGCCCGCGCCAAACGCGAGGCGAAGGCGCGGTGGGATGGCGATATCCGCACATATGCCGCGTCGCTTCTTCAGAAATCCCACGAGCAAACTAGAGCCGTCAGGACGATTCGCCACCTGTATCGAAACCCTGCTCTTCTCGCTTCCGGAGGGGGTCACCTTGAGCTTCAGCGCCAGGCGATAGCAACAATTACGCCTACCCTATATGCGGACGTGAACGGCCTCTACCTGATCGCCCCAAAGGCCATTTCTCAAGCCGCTCATCGGGTCGCTAATGCAACTATGGACGCGGCTATGAACCTGAACGACAGCGGTCAAAGCCTGCTGGAAGTCAACCACGCTAAGGAGCACTTCGTCGACAAGATACATCAATACCTCGACATCGAAAAGAGTAAAGGCAATCTGCAGCTCTTTCCTAAGGAGGAGGAGCAGTGACCGGGGCGCCGTGGTGGGGTGTTCCAGTCGTAGCTGGCTCATTTCTCATTCTTGGTGCGATCCTGGGATTTGTCTTCAACAGAATCAACGAAGGGGCAAAAGCGCTCCGGGAGGACTCGGTCCGGTGGAGCAACAACATTCTGCTAACGGCTACCGACTTCAGGCGAGCGATCGTGGCAGCTACCGATGGCCTGCTTTCAGTCGACTCGATGCGGGAAGATTGGCTGAACATGGGCGCAGACGAATATACGGCAAATCAGCCAAAAAAGCAGATTGAAATCCACCAGAATTTGCACACAGCGCGCGCTTCCGCGGACGACCTCGCTCTCATTGCCCCTTCATCTGTTCACGCTCAGGCAATGCAGTTGCTTGCCTTTGCCGACGGCGTTAGAGGCAAGAACGAAGCACTGCCTCTCAATTTTGACGACCGCCGAGCGGCTCTTCTCGCTTCCTTCCGAGCCGAAGTCCGAACGGCATTGAAAGTAGAACCCACCAAGAAAGGCTACTGATGCTCGACTTCAACACTTCAACCGCTCCTTGGTTTTACGTTGCGGCATTAGCCGGTGCCTTCACTGTCATTGGCGCACTCGTGAGTGCACTCGGAACCTGGGTGAATGAACTGATAAAATCGAAGCGAGCGACGAAGGCTGCAATCGTTGCCGATCTTGCAGGTCTTAGCGACAGCCTCCTGAAAGCGACTGACTCAGTTCGCGACGTCGCCCTCTACCGACTGCCCCGATCAGACCTGGACTATCGGCCGCACTGGGAATCTAAGATGCCCAAAGCAGTTACGGAGCTGGCCGAGGCAACTCGCCAGTTTCGTTTCAATGGACCGAAAAAGCTCGTGCAGGGTGCGATTGCGCGCGACTTGATTGAAGCCACCGGGCGGCTGGCGAGCCCCGTATTTACCAGTGAAGAGATCACCTTAGAGCTATCATCTCAACGACTGGCGGCCAGGAAATTTCTCAACGAGTCCCGGCGACTGCGGGGCCTCAAGCCGCTCACCATTCCGAAGGCTACTGATCATGGACACAAAGCGATCGAAAATCATGTGACTGACATGATGAAAGTAGTTGCCGACGCGTACGCTCGCCCAGAAGCACCTACTGAATTGCAGAAGCTAGCGAAAGAATCCTCCGAGCCGACCAGTCATCCTCTCGCAGAGAAGAAGAGCACCCCCGATGAGAGTGCTCCTGCTTCTGATCCGGACAAGTCCTAGTCTCGCGTTGCTGCTTCGATCGCCGCAACGATCTCGTCGCGCTTGTTATCGATCGTGACGTCCAGTGTCAGCCCATCGGCCTCCGCCTGCGCGAGCAGCTCAGCCTTCGTGAGCGGCTTCGTGACCTGCTTGTCCTGCGTCGCTGCCTCGATCAGCTCGACGTTGAACTGACCGTCCTCGGTGATCTCGGTGACCTGCTCGTCGGTGAGCGGGCCTTCGTAGCCGTACGCCTTCGTCACCGTGACGCCAGCGCGGATGCGCTGGGCGTACGGGAAGTCCCATGGGAGCGTGACCTTGCCGGCCAGCAGGGGCATCGGCTGGTCCTTCGTGGTGTGGTCGATCTCCTGGCGATCCTTCCAACCCCAGTTGTTCTTGAGACTGAACGCAGCGCCGGTGGCTGCACGACCGTAGAGCTGAGACTCCGCGTACTCGTGGCAACGGTCGTACGCAGCTTGTACCGATCCGAAAAACTCGTCTCGATTCCGGTAGTTGACCAAGGTATCGCGGTCTACCTGAAGCGCTCTGGCAAGTCCTGAAACCGTGTAGGGCTGCTGCTCTGTCAGAACCCCACGGCGGAGCCAGGTCGTCTCGCCTTTCTGGTTCACTCCCCCATCGACAAGGCGCTGCTCAACATGCGGGTCGCAACTGTCGAAATAAGCTTGGACCACCTGGTCAAGTTCCGCAACGTTTGCGATCTTGAGCGGCCGTCCGCCTGCGTGTTTATCGGGTTGTGTTGAAGCGACTGTCATATGGCTCTATTTAGACACACAAGGCAATAAAAAGGAACTACCTGTAGTTGACCAAGCAAGTGGAGCTTCCTTGATTTATACCGTTCCCCGAGACGACTAAGCAAGATCCGGCTTTGTTCTGCACGTAAAGCGCCATCTTGAGATCATTGAGATCATAGTCGCCAGTGCCTTCAGGATTATTCGGCGTCACCTCGGTTGGGTAAATCATGTAGTAGTCGATTGGGGTCGCCGCGGTATCGGTGGTGATCAAGAAGCTTCCAATGCCCTGCGTGGGTGTCGACTCACTAAGACGACAGAGATCGCCGATCGGCACCGTATTACGCAAGTGCCTCATCTCCCCGACCACTTTCTCGGTGGCTGGCCAGGCGAACCCATTGTTGTCGACAGACGAAAGACTTGCCTTGAAGCGGACCGTTTCAAACGAGTAGACGCTGAGGTCAGTACTGCCATACAAGCTTGCGAGATAGTATTTGCACTTTTCAGGGAATTGCGCGCCGCCAACCGTTACAGGCTCATACCACTCCAGAGTCAGTTAAGACCGGTAGCCGTCAGTTGTTTCGAAATCGAAAACAGAACTGGACGCAACAGCAGACTCGGGGAATGGGCCAGCGGGTGCGGGAGGAGCCACAGCGACTGGTGGCTGCGAAGTCGCAGGGGCGACCGGAGAAGGAGTCTCTGACGGAGATTCAATTGCTGTCGTCTCCACCTTCGATCCGGTACACGCAGCGAGCAGAATGATCATGATTCCAGCCGCAAAAGCGGCTCCGTACGTGCGTCGCATCGCGGCGTCCTCTCGGGTGTGGTCGGAAGCTGGCGGACGGCTTGCAACGACCTAACAGGCCGCCGGATTCGTTGCCGCAAGTACCGAGTAGGAGAAAAGCATAGTTACCTTGCCCTGTTCTAGCTCTGGCGTCTGGCAAATAGCCGGTGCTGTCGATACGCTACTTTCTGCCATCACCACGAACGAAACAGGAGCATTCAAAGCGGCGACCAGAGCCGGCTCTTGGTCCTCGGGAATATCGGGGATCGTCGTCGATCTCTGTCCATCTTGAACTGGAACAGAGAGAACGTCACCAGGTCCCATGTCTGCTGGGGGCAACACTCCCAAGAAGAGGTAGCAGAACGACGATGACTTTTTCAAGACAACTCGAGAGTCACGAAGAGTGTTGCTGTCAAGAGCACAGACCGGTGAAGCTATGTCGTAGACGGTGGCCACGTCCACAACTGCTCCGACGTAAGCCGCTCGGCCCTCTGTCGTATTCTCCCAAGTCGCCGGCAACAGCCCCAGCATCACGAGATCCGTGAATCCAGGCGCCGCATTGGTGATGCTGCTGTCGTAAAGATCCTCGACTACCGGGACAGTCATTCTGCCGGTGTAGCCATCCGCCGTGGTGTAGTTCACGACCAAATCGTCCGGAACGACGCTTGTCGGCATGGGGGTCGGCGCGACACTTGGCTCCTCCTCCGCGACCGGTGCGTAAGTGATGCACTCTCGCTCCAACTCAATGGAGGTCTTGTCGGTGTATACGTTTCGAGGCATTTCCGAGTATGTCGCGCACGGAGTGTCGACAGCATCCTCTGCGACATCACCGCCATCTGACGAGCAAGCGGTGAGCAGAACAAGGCTGAGTCCAGCCGCAACAGCGGCTCCGTACGTGCGTCGCATGGGCGCATCCTTTCGGGAGGTGGTCGGACCGTAGCGGAGAACTGTGCGTTTTCACAACCGACGGGACATGACGTCTTCAGCTCTCCACCACGTAGTCCACCAGCACCTTCGCCTTGCAGCGCCTGCACCCGCGCACGACTAACCACGCCGTGCCCGTGAAGCCGACGTTCTCGGCCGTGACGGTCTGCTTGAACGTCTCCCACGTGTGAGCGCAGGTCATCGGCTTGGTGCGGGCGGAGCGTCGGGCCTCAGCCGCGAGCTTGATGCGCGCGTGGAGGGCGGAGCGGAGGGTGTCGAGGTGGTCGGTCACACGATTGGTTCCGGACTCTTCAACGCCGATTTGTGTCCATCTCCGCACGTCCAGGTCTGCACGTAAACGACTCGCCCCTCCTCGTCATGCGGAATGATTCCTTCGAGGTACCTGATCCTAGGTGAGATAGATGGCACCGTTGTGGCTGCCATTACAGCGCCGCATTGCTCGCAGATCAACGTCCCGATCATCCGAGGAGGTCCGGGTTCTCGTGGATGTTGCCGATGATCATGTTGGTATGAACGTTGCCGAGCGCCCCAAACAAAAACTCGCGGTGTCCGTCAGGTTTCTCGATATACCAACCAGCAAACTTCTCGCTGAACACCACGCAGAAAGCTCCTAGCTCAGTGCCCACGATGTCGCCCTCGTAGATCTCGACGCCGTTCTTGTCGCGGAGGCCGGTGAACTGCTCCAGCACGTAGTTGCTGCTGTCGTACAACCCGAACTCGGCCGGATCGTTGGCGTAGATGAGCACCCCATCCTCTGGCTGAATCGCCAGCCCGCGCGGGTCGATCAGCGAGTTGGTGTCAGTGTTCCAGCATCGGAACTTGATTTTACGCCTCATCGCTGACCTGAGCGGGTGATGGCGACCAATTTAGTTCGACCGCGATGCGATACAAAACGTATCCTGCCCTATAAGCTGAACTGCGCTGACGCAGTACCACATCGAGTGCAGCAACGGCATCTTTGATTGGCTTGAGCAGAGCGTCGGCGGATGCAGCCACGAGAGCAAAATCATCCACGATGTCGCTCATCGCTGACCTCGCCCATAGTCGCTATACGTTCGCGCTAGCTCGGTGTCGTACTGCACCAGAGTGCGGTGTGTGCGAAGCAGGTTGAGGATGAGTTGCTTGATCTTCTTCATTGAAGTGGTTCCTGTTTAATTGGGATTTCATAATGCGCCTATCGCTCCAAATAGTCAATACTATTCTTGCGTTATAGGTACTGCTCATACTTTCCGCTGGTATAGACCGACCATGGCGTGAACGATCCGCGTGCCTCGTAGATGCGCCACGCGTTCGCCACGTTGGTCGTCGGGTTCAGCAGCTCGTCGCAGCTTGGTCGCCCGGCCAGCACGCGAACCTTGATGAGCCCGCAGCTCATCCCTTCGCGCCGGCCGCTCCCCTGGTACGTGTGAGACTCAGGTCGCCGATCGCGCTCGGGTTGCAGCCGCTCTCGGCTCGCATGACCGCCAGCGCCACATCGACGTCCCACGTGTACTGCGCGACGAGCGAACGGTACTGCTCACAGCCACTCGGTGCTGCTGGGCCCTCTACGACCTGCGGAGGCGTCGCCAGTGGCTTGATGAGCTCTACAGGCGGTTCGAGTGCCGTCTCGGTGTCTGGCGCGGTAGAGACGGCTTCTACTGGCGTTGCTCTAAAGACGCGGACGCCACGGGCTGGTTGACCTGCGCCATGTTCTCACTGCGGAGGAACCAGCCAGTGATGATGCCAGCGACGCCGGTCGCAAAGATCGTGACGAGGAACCATGGGAGGACGCGTGAGGCGAGGATTCGCTGGAACGCATTCCGTTGCTTTGATGGGATGAACTTGTCTTCGTGTTGTGTGTTGCTCATATTCAGTTGTCCTTGTTTAATTATGCTTACTTGACTGTGACGAACGTGATCCTGGCGGGCGTTCGGTAGTCTGTTATTGCTATTAGGTCAGTCATGTATGTGTTCCTGTTTATTCGACTGGCTTTAGTTAAGCACGAACGTAATGAATAGTCAATACTATTCTTGCAGAGTCCAGATGCCACAGCCCTGCGAACTAAACGAGAAGTCGCTCGCGTTTACGTAAGCCTCGATGCGTAGTCCAGAGGTCACGAAGTTATTGGCAATGATATTTCCGGCTGCGTCCAATGTTTCCCAATAGCAATTTGTCACTTCGCCTTCAAAGACGTAGGTCCCAGGTACAATGTCGGCGCCAACACGGAAGGTGCCGTTCCCTACTCGCTTCTTCTCTGCTCTGAGACGAGCATCTTCGGAATTCGTAGCCACCTTGTCGGCGATGATTGCTTGCACCTGCCCCGCCGCCGGGTTGGTCGGACAGACCATCAGGGCCGCCTGGATCTCCTTGACCTGACCCTCGGAGTAGGGAGTTGTAGGGCTAGTCGCGTAGCCCATGGTCGGAAGCGCGCACGTCTCGTACAGGTAGACGATCGCCTGGATGTCCGTGTAGCCGGAGACCGCGAAGATCTCCTTCTGCTCAGCCGAGTAGGTGTTCCCAGTCGGGAAGGCGTCGCATGACTTGAACTCCATGCCTGACGCCCAGACCGCCTCCATAGTTGCGAACTCAAATTTCTTGTAGTCCGCATCGTTGCAGGTAAACTGGTAGGTCTTTCCGTCCGGAGTCGGAGTCGGAGTCGGAGTCGGAGTCGCCGTGGGGGTAGGACTCGCAGTCCGAGTGGGCGTCGGTGTCGCGGACGTAGTCTCCGCCACAGGATCCCCGGAGCTGGCACAGCCAGAAAGAAGCAAGACCGCTGCCACTCCCATCGCTGAGATGTGAACCCGGAACTGACGCACTGCTTCCATGGGTCGGAGCCTAGCCGTGGAGGGTCAGACCCGTCGTACCGCGTTCGCCCACACCCACGCGTCGAGTTTCGTGCCGTCCGACATGCTCCACTCCACGTGGACCGCTCGGTCGTTCCACTCAACCGCGAACGCGTCAGTGATGACGGGCTGCTCTTGGAAGCGCACCCACGCGCGTACTGGGACGGCCGGCCCACGTCGGACCGGGCAGTTCGCCTCGTCGAGCTCCTCGGCACTGAGCGACACCGGCCTCGGGCGCACTGCTGCCTCCGTCACGAGCTGCTGCGTCAGGCGGTCGTAGTGATCCTCGTAGCGTCGGTTCGAACCCATGACGTCCGACCGTAGTCGAACGTCTGTTCGAACGCGAGGGGGCACAGCGTGTCCTACGGTGGTGCCATGTCCTATAACGCAATCGTCGTTCAAGTGATGGTCTCCGGACCAAGTGACCTACCGCGTGAGCACGTGAGCGCCATCCATACGGCGATGCGCAAGTGGAATGTCGAACTCGGTCGAATCTTCGCCGTGCATTTCAGTCCGACCGACTGGCTCGAGGGTGCGAGCCCCGCCTTCGGTCCACATGCTCAAGCGGTGCTGAACGCTCAGATTGTGCGGGAATCCGACATGGCAATAGTCGTATTCACGGACCGTATGGGGACTCCAACACCCGACTATCCCTCTGGTACGGCCGAGGAGATCGCGCTTTTCCTCGAAGACGGGAAGGAAATTGCAGTCTTCGAAAACCAAACACCGAGACCACCGATCTCCGCCTGTAACACGAGCGCTCAAGAACAGCAGGCGACGCTAAGAGCATATATTGCCGAGATCTACGCTTCAGCCTTCGTAGCATCGTATAACTCCGAAGCCGACTTGCTGGAGAAGACGCGGACGCTTCTCACCCGGCTTGCAACAAAGGTCAAGACCGAAGCGGAAGCTGCTACCGCTACGGAAAGTGGAAACACCAAAGACGGAAGCCAGGCAACCCCAATCTCGACGAACTCGACCGACGAGCCGATTCCGACGGGCGGGGTGTGGCCGAGAGTCGAGCTCGAATCTTATCAAGAACACGTCAACGGGAAGATCCGACAGCGGAGACGATGGTTTCTAGTGCTGGAGAGCAATCTACCGTACCCCGTGACCAATGTCTATTTCAACTATCAGGACAATGACGGATCAGATATTGATGATTTCGACCTCGGGCCACGCCTCGGTTACGATCACCCTGCCGTACAGATCCTTGCGCCACAAGGAAGTCAACGTTTTAGCATCAGCCAGTCAATTGCTTCGCCTGGTTCTGCGCTTTGCGTAGTTTATTGGACCGCACCTGACGGAGAGGAGCACCACACTTCCGCCTCTGTGCGGACGGTCGGTTGACATAGACCCCTTCTCCCCTACTACTGAGGAGGCCACCCGATGGACCGATCACAACCTACTCGTACGTCACGGCCAATGCTCACGAGGCTTCCCTCGGCTTGACAGTTGGGTTCTGTTCAACCGCGACTTCTTGGTAGTTCGAGTACTCTGTAAGAGAAGCGATTTGACGTTTAGTCACGGCTCACTACACCTGAGGGTGCTCGCTCTTGCTGCCTTGGCTTGTTCTTGCACTCCACGGAGGGACAGGGGTTACGGCTAGCGGTGCAGTTTTGATTGAAGATATGTGGTCAGAAGTGAAGCACGTTACCGCTTCGTCTAGGGTGCGACCCCACCGAGAGAATCTCCTCGCAAATTCCGACCAGCTATCCTCAACAGTTATGTGCGTGCAGGGAGCGTCATCTTGATTAGAGATGGGCTCGAGCACGTCGCCCGCATCCAGGAGCATCACGCTGAACTCGTAGAGCGCGTGGGCTGGGTGAACCTCCTGCGTGAGGACCGGAGCATCGGTCTAGACGAAGCTGAGGCCAGTCCAGATTTCTGGGCCTGGGCTGAGGAGAACGAAGACACGACCGACCAGGCGCTCGACGAGCTAATTCGGTCGCTCGATCTTCAGACGCACGCTGCACTCGCTCAGCTCTCGCTCGCTGGTCTGACAGAGCGCACGCTGCTCCTGCGCAGTCGGAAGCAGGGTGACGGAGCGCTCCATGCGTGAGTCATCCGGACCAGTAGCGAAGAAGTGCAAGGGCTGCCGTACGGCGATCACCGTCTACAACACGATCCAGAATCGCTGTCGAAGCTGCACGATCGCACGAGCGAAACCCATACCCCAGCAGGGTAAGCAGGCTCGGCTCTGGTCGACGTTCCGCGATGAAGTAGCGCGGCCGTACCTCGACAAGAACTTCGGACGCGTCTGCAGCAGGGAAGGCTGCACCGTCATGACCAACCTCGACGTGGATCACATCCAGAAGCGCGGCTCCCACCCGGAGCTGAAGTTCGTGGTGAGCAACCTCCGCTACCTGTGCCGGACCCACCACATCGAGGAGACGGATCAACTGAGGTGGTCGAAGACCGCCTGATCGCTGGTGCGACTGCGCGACGACCCGTCGCGCTGAACATCCACGATCAGGGAGGCGTCATGACGACCGCACTCGTACTACCGGCAACCGAAGACCCGTACCTATGCGACCTCACCAGCGCAGAGCAGATCCACTCACTCGTCGACGGCTGGTTCGAGATCCTCGACCTCATCGAGCCCGAAGCGACGCTCTGGATCAACGACGAGGCCGCGCTCAACAACAAGCCCTTCAACCAGCACGCGATGTGGCTGCTCCTGGCCCACTCACCCAACGTGAGCACCAGCCCGTTCCTCCGCGGCTCGATCGTCCTCACTGGACCAAAGCGCAACAACGAGGACGGCCTGAGCGACGTGGACGAGTACTTCGTCGACCTCGTCATCCGAGGCTCGCGGTTCACCGCCGAGGTGTGGCTGAAGGACGCGACCGACTGGAAGGACATGAATATGCCGTTCGACACCTGGAAGTCCGCGTATCAGTCCGTGCTGAGCCTGAAGGAGCGCTGGGCGGAGGTCGAGCGAACCCGAGTACGTCCGCTCCCCTGAACGTGAAGAGCCCCGCAGCCAGCGGGGCTTCTTCTTTGCGACACGCCCGGGATTTAGACACGCCAGAACAAGGTGTGAGGTCTTTCGGCGACGACCCCTGCACACCACAGAGCACCTAGGAGCCGCATAGGAACTACTAGCGGCGGACGGCGAAGTCAAGTTGATTCGTCATGGCCCGGGGTGCTACTTGAACGCTCGGTATTGTGATTGCAGGTAGAGGGCGGAAACGAGACGTCCACACAAGTGCGGCTCGATGGTCGCTGAGGGAAGGGAATCATGTCCACGAACGAGTTCGAGAAAGAGCGCAACAACGAGGCTTGGCGACGGGTGGGGGTGGTCGCGACTATCGGCGGTGCCGTTGTCAACTTGATCCACATCTTCGTCAGGAATTGAAAGGGCACGTACCCCCCGCGAGCAGTCGGGTCGCTCAAGCGGGAGATACGGGCGTCGGTGGACCGGTCAGGAGCTGGGCTTGTAGCCCTTGCGACGGCCCTTGAGGCCATCGGCGTTCTCCAGCACGGCATTGATGTTCGGCGCGAGCTTGTTGAACTCGGCCAGGGTGACGACCATCTCGGTCGTCTGCCCGTTGCGGATCTCCAGCGACACCAGGTTGGCGGCGGGCTTGAGATCCTTGACCTCGATCGGGAGAGCGTCGAACTGCTTCGGCTCATCGAGATCGGGGTGGCTGCGGACGACGATCGTGACGATCTCGTCCTCGGTTGCTACCGCACCAGTGAGGTCGCTGACGCGAATTTGGCGGAATCCCATTGGGATCACACTCCTTCTAGTTGGTGACCTGCACGGGATGTGTCGGCCTGCGCATTAGTAAGAAGCATGGGGAGTAGAACGTAAACCGCAGAAATTACAACAGACTTAACTACCCCCGTTTGAGATACTAGAAGTACATGCAAGACCAGTTTGACCTCAGCACCTTTATCGACGATTCCACCCGCGCAAGCGGAGTCCCGTTTAAGGTCGAGGATCAAGCAGTGATCACCTCTGCCGCGACCATGGTGGCGTCGCGGCGCACCGAAATCGTCTCTTAGCTGCCTGACGTCGCGGAACATCCGAGCGGCACCCACCCCACGACGACCCTTTTCGGGCGTCTCCGACCCACTCAGGGCGTGGTGTGCTTTGCTACTTCTTACGTCTTCGAGGAACAGCACTCCGCGGGTGGCGCGGGCGACCGCGCCGGGACGGATGCGGCCGCTGCCGCCGCCGACGATCGCCGCGGACGAAGCGGAGTGGTGCGGACTCTCGAACGGCGGCCGGCGCACCAGAGCGCCACCGGTCGGCGCTCCGACGAGCGAGCGCATGCAGGTCGCCTCCAGCGCCGCCTCGTCATCGAGGTCGGGGAGGATGCCCGGCAGGCGCGAGGCGAGCATCGTCTTCCCGGCACCGGGAGGCCCCAGCAGGAACACATGGTGCCCGCCCGCCGCCGCGACAGCTAACAGATCGGCGACGCCACTCCCCTTAAGTGGGCTCAAGTAGACGAGAGCTTCCATCCGCCGTCCTCGGTGCGATCGACGATGCCTTCAACGAGGAGGGAGCCCAGGATCGCAATGGTTTCTCCGATCGAGAGGCCAATCTCACGCGCGACGTCGATGGCTTGGTGAGCGCAGGGGCTCAGTAGGGCATCGAGAACCCTGCTCTGAGCGGCGGAGCGCTCCGAAGGTTCGACTTTCGGCTCGCCGACTCCGAGCAGTTCGAGCACGTCCGGCGGCGACGTGACACAGGTCGCCGCGTACTCGCGGAGGAGCCGGTGGCAGCCGGCGGAGGAGGCGCTGGTGACCGGGCCCGGGACCGCACCGAGGGGGCGCCCCAGGGCGGCGGCGTGGCCTGCGGTGTTGAGGGAGCCGGAGCGGGCGCCGGCCTCGACGACGACGGTGGCGGACGTCGAAGCGGCGATGAGGCGGTTGCGCTGCAGGAAGCGCCAGCGGGTGGGCGTGGTGCCGGGCGGGACCTCCGTCGCGACGGCGCAACCGGGGGTGGCGATGATGCGGTGGAGGAGGTCGGCGTGGGCCGTCGGGTAGAGGCGGTCCGCTCCCCCGGCGAGGAACGCGACCGTGCGACCTCCCGAGCCGAGGGCGGCGCGGTGGGCGACGGCGTCGATCCCGAAGGCGCCGCCCGAGACGACCGAGACGCCGCGGGTCGCGACGCCCGCGGCGAGTTCGGCGGCCACGTGCTCGCCGTAGCCGGTCGCAGCGCGTGCGCCGACGAGGGCTAGCCGGTGCGGCGGAGCGAAGGCGGCGGGATCGCCGCGCAGCCAGAGCAGGAGCGGCGCGTGCGGCCCGAGGTCGTCGAGCGACTCTGGCCACTCGGGAGCCCCGGGAAGCAGCAGCTGGGCGCCGAGGCGCTCAGCGATCTCAAGTCGGCGGAACAGGAGCCTGCGGTCCAGACGCGGACGCCAGCGGGCCAGCCCCGACTGCAGGGCAGCGACCTCGGACTCGAGTGGCGCGCTCGCCAGGTCACCCTCCTCGGAAAGAGCGCGACGCGGGGGTGCGAAGATCTCCTCCGCGGAGGACGAGGACACGACGTGCGCGAAGGCCTCCGCCGGCCCGACCCGCTCGATGAGGAGGGCTGCGACGGAGTCGCCGGGCTCGGTCAGCGAGTTCCAGGCGCATCGAGCGGCGGCGTCGACGAGCTCGCTCCGCGCGCCGTCCGACTCGCCCGTCCTCTCGGCAGCTGACCTCGGATCGGCTGCGCTGCTCGGCAGCAGACGGCGGACGGCGTCGAGTTCCGCATCATCGAAGAGGGCATTGCTCCGGATCACGCCGCACCTCCCCGAAGGACGAGCGCGCGTGCCAGGTGAGCGGCGGTCGGTCGGTCGACACTGTCGAGGTCCGCAAGAGTCCACGCCAAGCGCAGGACCCGGTCGTAGCCGCGCATGGTCACCAGACCGCGCTCGAGGGCCCGGTCGAGCGTGCGGGACTCGGCGCTGGTCGGGCGCACCGCGTCCGAGCGCAGCCAGGCGCCGGAGACCTGCGAGTTGAGCGTCCACGGAGTGGAGGCGAGGCGGGAGCCGGCCAGGGACCGTGCAGCAGCGACACGGGTGCGGGCCTCAGCGGTCGACATCCCCGGCGAGTCGCGGCGCGCCGCCAGCTGAGCCGCGCTGATGCGGCGGACGGTCAAGCGGATGTCGACGCGGTCCAGCAGCGGGCCGCTGAGCCGCGCGAGGTACCGGCGGCGGACCGAGGGGGCGCAGGTGCACGTCTCGCCGGGGATGCCGAAGCGGCCGCACGGGCACGGGTTGGCTGCGAGGACGAGCTGCACCTGCGCGGGGAACTCGGCGACGGCGTTCGCGCGGTGGATGCGGATCACCCCGGATTCGAGCGGCTGGCGCAGCGCGTCCAGGGCCACCGAGGAGAACTCCGGGGCCTCGTCGAGGAACAGCACTCCGCGGGTGGCGCGGGCGACCGCGCCGGGACGGATGCGGCCGCTGCCGCCGCCGACGATCGCCGCGGACGAAGCGGAGTGGTGCGGACTCTCGAACGGCGGCCGGCGCACCAGAGCGCCACCGGTCGGCGCTCCGACGAGCGAGCGCATGCAGGTCGCCTCCAGCGCCGCCTCGTCATCGAGGTCGGGGAGGATGCCCGGCAGGCGCGAGGCGAGCATCGTCTTCCCGGCGCCGGGAGGCCCCAGCAGGAACACGTGGTGCCCGCCCGCCGCCGCGACGACCATCGCCTCGGCCGCCTCCTCGTTCCCCACCACGTCGGAGAGGTCGAAACGGGCCTCCGGCTCGGACACCGTCTCAGACGGCGGCGCGGCCTCGGGGAGCACCGGCACTTCCCACTCGGCTCCGTGCCAGACGGCGGCCGCCGCCAGCGAGGAGACCGCGATCACCTCGACGCCGTCGACCAGCTCCGCCTCGAGCCGGTCCTCGACGGGGACCATCACGCGGCGCCTGCCCTCGCGGGCGGCCGCGAGCACCGCGGGCAGCACGCCCGGGACGGAGCGCAGCCGGCCGTCCAGGCCGAGCTCCCCGATGTGGACGACCGCGGCGACCGACTCCGCATCGACCTCGCGGAGCGACGCGAGCGCGGCCAGCCCGATGGCGAGATCGAAGGCGGAGCCGTGCTTGGGCATCGCGGCCGGCGAGAGGTTCACGGTGATCTTGTACTCGGCGATGGTGCTGCCGGAGTTGATCGCCGCCGAGCGCACCCGCTCCTTCGCCTGCGCGAGCGCGGCGTCGGGCAGGCCGATGATCACCATGCCAGGGGTGCCGTCGGCCGAGTGCGCCTCCACCCCGACCACGGCTCCCGCGAAGCCGACGAGACCGACCGCCGAGGTCCTTCCCAGGCCCATCAGGCCACCGCCCGCAGGTGCCGGATCTGCGACGGGACTCCCCCGGGCGCGACGATGCCGACCGCGTCGATCCGCAGATGCCGGGAGCGCTCGTGGTGCTCGTCGGCCCAGGCGTAGGCGAGTCGGCGCAGGCGCTGCGCCTTGGCCCGCGTGATGGCCTCGACCGGCAGTCCGAAGCGCGTCGACGAGCGCGTCTTCACCTCCACCACGACCAGTGCCGACCCGTCGCGGGCCACGATGTCGAGCTCGCCCTCGCGGACCCGCCAGTTGCGGTCGAGGATCTCGAATCCGTTGTCTCTCAGGTGCGCCGCCGCGATCTCCTCGCCGCGCCGCCCCAGTTCGTCCTTGTCCATGCGTCCTCCTGCCGGAAGCGTGCAGGAGCAGAGAGGAGCGTCGGACGGCCGGGAGGGGATCCGGGGAGAAGAGGGCCGAGGAGGCGGGTGGGGAGGGACGTCGGGCCGGGGTCTTCGGACGCCGCCGGAGGCGGCTATGCGACCAGCAGGAGGAATCCGCGTTGCCTAAAGACGAGACCCGCGGAGCCGCGGATCCGAGAGAGCTCCGGAGCGGGGTGGGGCTCCGGGCACCGGGTCTCGATGGGTCGTCGGAGGCGGCTACGCGACCAGCAAGGGGTCCGGAGCCTGCCGCGACAGCGCCCTACTCGTCGAGCGCGAGCTCCTTGGGGAGCTCGAACTCCTTGCGGGAGAGCTCCTCGACGTTGACGTCCTTGAAGGTCAGCACGCGCACCGACTTCACGAAGCGGTCGGAGCGGTAGACGTCCCAGACCCACACGTCGCGCATGGTCAGCTCGAAGTAGAAGTCGTGCTCGGTGTCGCGGCGGACCAGGTCGACCTCGTTCGCCAGGTAGAACCGGCGCTCGGTCTCGACGACGTACGAGAACTGCGAGACGACGTCGCGGTACTCCCGGTACAGTGCCAGCTCGACCTCGCGGTCGTAGTCCTCGAATTCGTCCTCATCCATCGTTGGACAATCCTACGCCGAGCCGACGGGCCCGAGCGCCGGGAGCGGCTCCTCGACGCTCTCCCGCGACTTCGACAGCCAGGTCACCCGGTGCAGCGGGGACGGGCCGACCCGCTCGATGCCCGCCCAGTGCGCGGCGCTGCCGTAGCCCTTGTTGCTGTCCCAGGCGTAGTCGGCGAAGTCGTCGTGGTGGCGCACCATCTGACCGTCCCGGCCCACCTTCGCGAGCACGGAGGCGGCGGAGACGGCGGCGCAGTCGCGGTCGGCCTTCACGCGGGTGATGATCGTCAACTCGGCCGCCCACTCACTCAGCGCGGGCGTCAGCCAGTCGTGAGCGCCGTCGAGGAGGACGACGGCGGTGGCGAGGTCGACGCCCTGGTCGGCGAGGCGCTCGATGCCCCTCGATGCGGCGCGGCCGAGGCCGGCGATGATCCCGGTCTCGTCGATCTCGTCCGCCGAGGACTCGCCGATCGCCCAGGCCGAGACCCACTTCGCCACCCCCGGCAGGAGCGCCTCGCGGCGGGCGGGAGCGAGCATCTTGGAGTCGCGGAGCCCCTCGGGGAAGCGCCCGCAGCGGCTGCCGATCGACACGACGCCGACCGAGACCGGACCGGCGATCGCGCCGCGGCCGACCTCGTCGCAGCCGATGACCGTCTCGTAGCCCTGCCGGAAGAGGCGCCGCTCCTGGGTCAGCGTCGGCTCGGCGACGACCACCTAGCCCTGCCCGCTCTGCGCGTCGTCCGAGCCCTCCTCGGAGGCCTCGGTGTCGACTCCGCGGAACACCGACGGGTAGTCGTCGAGCCACGCCCACTGCTGCACGGGCCAGGTGACGAGGATCGCGCGCCCCACGACGTTGTCGATCGGCACGAAGCCGCCGCCCGGCTTGTCGGTGTTGTAGCGGGAGTCGGCGGAGTTGTAGCGGTTGTCGCCCATCACCCAGAGCGAGCCCTCGGGCACGACGACGTCGAAGGGGGTGGCCGAGACGGCCTGCACCCCGTCCGGCAGCTTCACGTAGGGCTCGTCGATCGGGTTGCCGTTGATCTCGACCTGGCCGAGCGGTGTGCAGCAGGTCACGTGGTCGCCCGGCAGGCCGATGACGCGCTTGATGAGGTGGTCGTTGCTGTCGGGAGCGGTGAGGCCGACGAGCGCGAGGGCGGAGTCGACCGCGGCCTGGAACGGCGGCACGGAGGGCTCGGAGCTCGGCGAGAGCCATCCGCCGGGATCGCGGAAGACGACGACGTCGCCCCGCGAGATCGGCACGACTCCGGGCACGAGCTCGTTCACGAGGATCCGGTCGTTCTCGACGAGCGTCTGTTCCATGGAGGAGGAGGGGATGTAGAACGAGCGGATCAGGAAGGTCTTCACGAGGAAGGAGACGAGCACCGCGACCACGAAGATGATCAGCACGTCGCGGAGGAAGAGCAGGACACCCCGGCGCTTGCGCGGGCGCTTCTCGGACGGATCCGCCGAGTGGCGGGCGTGGTCCTCGCCTCCGGTGAGGCGGACCGGGGCCGTGCTGTCTGTCATCGCTCGCCGTCGCCCCTACTGTGCATCACCGGGTGGACTCCCCGGACGGATCGCCCCCGAGAAAGGGAGGAACCCCGGTCCATCATAGGTGGACCGGGGTTCCCGAGAAGTCGTGCGGATGCCGCTCAGGCGTCGCGCTTCTCCTTGATCTTGGCCTTCTTGCCGCGCAGGTTGCGCAGGTAGTAGAGCTTCGCGCGACGGACGTCACCGCGGGTGACGACCTCGATGTGGTCGATGACCGGCGAGTGCACGGGGAACGTGCGCTCGACGCCGACCTGGAAGCTCACCTTGCGGACGGTGAAGGTCTCGCGGACGCCCTCGTTGGAGCGGCCGATGACGACGCCCTGGAAGACCTGGATGCGCGAGCGGGAGCCCTCGACGATGTTGACGTGGACCTTGACGGTGTCGCCGGCGCGGAAGTCCGGGACATCGCTGCGGAGGGACGCCGCATCGACGGAATCGAGGATGTGCATGCTGTATCGCTCTCCGTGCCCGCCACAGGTCGAACACCGTTTCGTTGATGGAAGTCGGTCGTGCCCACGTCGTCGCGGCTCCCCTGTGGCAGAGCCTGCGCGAGGCACAAGCGCTCATTCTGCCATGCCGCGCCGATCCGAGTCAAAGCAGGGACGTTAGGAGGGCAGAGTCATGAGGAGGGCAGAGTCATGAGGAGGGCAGAGTCATGAGGAGGGCAGAGTCGTCAGGAGGGCAGAGCCGTCAGGAGGGCAGGGGCGCCCTGAGGCCAGAGCCGCGCAGAGGGCGGATCCGTCGAGAGGGCCGAGCCGTGGAACAGGGCGGGGCCTCGCAGTGGGACAGCGCCTCGCGGGACGCCCGACCCCTCAGAGGACGATGGTCTGCCCGTCCTGCGGGCGCTCCGGATCGAAGCCCTCGCCGGCGACCGGGCGGTGAGCGCCCTCGGCCTGCACGGACGCCGCCTCCGAGAAGGCGAGGAGAGTGGCCCTCGCGTCGGCGAGGAACCGCCACCCCGAGTGCCAGAAGGCCGCCACTCCGAGGACCACCGAGAGCAGGCCCAGCGCCCAGGCGCCGGGCGGGAAGAAGCCGAAGGCGATCAGGGAGAGGTGCCAGGCGCCGACCACGGCCACGTCGCCCCACGCGGGAGTGCGCGTGGGCCGAACGGTCACCCGGAATGCGACGATCGCGGCCACAGCCGCCAGCGCGACCGCCAGAATGGGGAGGGCGATCACCAGGCCGAGCACGGTCCAGCCGCTCGATCCTCCGAAGACCCCGTAGCCGAGGAGGATCCACAAGGGCAGCACGATCGCCGCCGGGAACTGCCAGGAACCGAATGCCCGTCGCGTGCGCATGCACCGACCGTACCCACCACCGCTGAGCGACGGCTCAGCGGACCCCGAGAGGATCAGGATGATCGAGCTACGCACCCCCGCCGAGATCGAGGAGATGCGTCCCGCCGGCCGCTTCGTCGGCGAGGTACTGAAGGCCACCTCCGCTGCCGCCGCGGTCGGCGTGAACCTGCTGGAGCTCGACCGGCTCGCCCACGACATGATCCGCGCGGCCGGCGCCGAGTCCTGCTACATCGACTACCACCCCTCCTTCGGCGCGAGCCCCTTCGGCAAGGTCATCTGCACCTCCGTCAACGACGCGGTGCTGCACGGCCTGCCCTTCGACTACAGGCTGAAGGACGGCGACCTGCTCACCCTCGACTTCGCCGCCTCCGTGAACGGCTGGGTCGCCGACTCGGCCATCAGCGTCGTGGTCGGGACGCCGCGCGAGGAGGACCTCGCCCTCATCGACACCACCACACGCGCGCTCGAGGCCGGCATCGCCGCCGCGCAGCCCGGGAAGAAGATCGGCGACATCTCCGCGGCCATCGCGGCCGTCGCACACGCCGAGGGCCTGTCCATCAACACCGACTTCGGCGGCCACGGCGTCGGCCGCACGATGCACGGCGATCCGCACATCCCCAACGACGGACGCGCCGGCCGCGGCTACCCGCTCCGCCCGGGCCTCGTCGTCGCGATCGAGCCGTGGTTCCTGCAGACGACCGACGAGATCTACACGGACAAGGACGGCTGGACCCTCCGCAGCCGCGACGGCTCGCGCGGCGCCCACATGGAGCACACGATCGCCATCACCGAGACGGGGAACATCGTCCTCTCCGCGCGGGACTGACTAAAGATGGACAGTACCGCTATCGGATAGCGATACTGTCCACGTGCGAATCTCGGAGCTCAGCCGCAGCAGCGGCGTCAGCCTGCCCACGATCAAGTACTACATCCGGGAGGGGCTGCTGCCGCCGGGCGACGCCGCCGGCCCCCAGCGGGCGGAGTACGGGGACGCCCATGTCGCCCGCCTGACGCTGCTCCGGGCGCTCATCGAGAGCGGCGGCGTCGGCATCGCCGGCGCGAAGCGGATCACGGCCGCGCTCGACGCGGGCGTCGGTCCGACAGCAGCGTTCGAGGTGGCGCAGGACGTGGTCTCCGTGAGCACCGACTCGACCGCGTCCGCCACCGAGGCGTCGACGCGGCGGATCGCCGAGGCCGCGGGCTCCGACCACTGCGGCCACCCTGCCGTCGCGACGGCGGCACGGGCGCTCGACGCGCTCGAGCTCTCCACCGGACCGATGAGCGCCGGCTGGCTCGAGGCCTACGCCCGCGCCGCCGCCCTCGTCGCCTCCGCCGACCTCGACGAACTGCAGGCCCGTGAGAGCGTGAGCGAGCAGGCTGCCGTCGCCGCCGTCGGCACCGCGCTCGGAGACGTGGTGCTGCAGTCGCTCCGGCGCGTCGCCCAGGCGCGCGAGACGCAGAGCCGCTTCGGCTCGACGGAGGTGCCCCGATGAGCGCCGCGACCGAGACGCCCGCGCGCACGGCCTCAGCTGCTCCGCACCGGCCGCTCCTGGTGCTAGCTGGCGCGATGGCGGTCGGCGCCCTCCTCTGCGCGATCGCGCTGGTCGTCGATCCCCGCGAGCTCGGCGGACAGCCGCTCTGGGGCAAGCCGCTGAAGTTCTGCCTCTCGATCGCGCTGTACGCCGTGACGCTCGCCTGGCTGATCGGGCTCGTGCCCCGCCGGCGCCGCCTCGCCCGAGCGCTGGGCACGGTCGCGGCGGTCGGTCTGGCGGTCGAGATGGTCGTGATCGGAGGCGCCGCCCTGGTCGGCGAGCGCAGCCACTTCGACGTCTCCACTCCCCTGCACGCCGCGCTCTGGGCCTCGATGGCCGTCTCGATCATGGTGGTCTGGCTGGCGACGCTGGTCCTCGCCGCCCTCCTGGCGCGGGTGCCGCTCGGCGACCCTGCGCTGACGCTCGCCGTCCGCGCCGGACTCGTGATCGGGCTCGTCGGGATGGCCCTCGCGTTCCTGATGACGGGGCCCTCGCCCGGCCAGATCAGCGACTACCAGGGCGTCGTCGGTGCGCACGCCGTCGGAGTCGCGGACGGCGGACCCAGCCTCCCCCTCCTGGGCTGGAGCACCACGGGGGGCGATCTGCGCATCCCGCACTTCGTCGGGATGCACGCTCTGCAGGGGCTCCCGCTGCTCGCGCTGCTGCTCGGACGGCTGGCAGCCCGGATCCCCGTCCTTCGCCCCGGATCCACCCGGCTGCGGCTCGTCGCCCTGGCCTCGGCGGGCTGGGCGGCCGCGGTGGCCCTCACCTGCTGGCAGGCGCTGCGCGGACAGGCGCTGACCGCACCGGACGCGCTGACCCTCGCCGTCGCTACTGTGGCCGTGATCGCCCTCGCCGGAGGGACGATCCTCACCCTCGCACGAACGGAGGCCCGCGCATGAGCCGGCTGCACCGCGGCTGGACGCCGCTCGGGATCGTCTACCTCGTCCTCGCCCTCGCCGGGCTGATCGGGACCTGGACCTGGAACGTGAGGGCGATGCAGGAGGGCGCGGACGTCCTCGCCGGCCTCGCCGCGGGCGGGCCGTGGGTGTCGTCGTTCTCGACCGACCTGCTGGTCGTCGCGATCGCGGCCGTCGCCTTCATGGTGGTGGAGGGCCGCCGGATCGGGATGCGCCGCGTGTGGATCCTGGTGCTGCTCGCGCCGCTGGTCGCCCTCGCGTTCGCGTTCCCCCTCTTCCTCGCCCTCCGCGACCGGCACCTGGCCCTCGCGGCCCGGTGACCGTGCGGCGCGGGGCTAGGGAAGCAGTTCGGGGCGGACGCGGCGCGTGCGCTCGACGCTCTGCTCGTGGCGCCAGGCGGCGATCGCCCCGTGGTTGCCGCTGAGGAGCACCGGAGGGACGTCGAGGCCGCGCCAGGAGGCCGGCTTGGTGTAGCTCGGGTACTCGAGCAGCCCGTCGGAGTGGCTCTCCTCGACCAGGCTCGCCGGATTGCCGACCACGCCCGGGACCAGGCGTCCGACGGCCTCGATCATCGCCATCACGGCGACCTCTCCTCCGTTGAGGACGTAATCGCCGAGGCTGATCAGCCGGACCCGCGCGCGCTCGGCGGTGTGGTCCACGACGCGCTGGTCGATGCCCTCGTAGCGGCCGCAGCCGAAGAGGAGGGTGGACTCCTCCGCGAGCTCGCGGGCGGTCGCCTGGGTGAACAGCTCGCCCGCGGGCGACGGGAAGATCACGACGGGGTCGTCCGCGCCGTCGAGGATCGTGTCGAGCGCCTCGCCCCACGGCTCCGGTCGCATCACCATGCCGGCGCCGCCGCCGTAGGGCGTGTCGTCGACGGTGCGGTGGCGGTCGTGGGTGAAGTCCCGCAGGTCGTGCACGCCGAGCTCGATCAGCCCGCTCTGCCGAGCACGGCCGAGCAGGCTGATGTCGAGCACGCCGAAGAACTCCGGGAAGATCGTGACGATGTCGATCCTCACGACCGGGGCTCCTCCTCGGAGGCGGCGTCGGAGGCGGCCGGGGGCTCGTCGTCGGCGGGCTCCTCAAGAGCGGAGTCCGCGTCATCGGAGGCGTCCGGCGCGTCGGCGTCCGCAGGCGCGCTCAGCGCCGGGTCCGCGAGGTCGACACCGCTGAGGTCGACCGCGGCGGGCTCCTCCTCGGGAGCCTCCTCGAACAGGCCGATCGGAGGCGTGACCGTGACGATCCCGGCCGCGGCGTCGACGGAGGGGACGATCGCGTTCACGAACGGCACCATCACCTCGCCGGAGGGGGTACCGACGATGAGCAGGTCCTGCGCGGGGAAGTGGTCGACGCGGCGGACGGTGCCGACCTCGACGCCGTCGCGGACGACCTTCATGCCGACCAGCTGGTAGTCGTACCAGGAGTCGTCCTCGCCCGGCTGGGTCTGCACCTCCTCGTCGATCCAGAGGATCGCCTTCAGGAGGGTCTCAGCGGCGTTGCGGTCGTCGACGCCTCGGAAGAACGCGACGGGGTGGCTGTTGTACCAGCGCAGCTCGACGAGCTCGAGCTTCTTGCCGTGCCACTCGGAGGTGCGCGGGACCTGCAGCGTGAACGTGGATCCGGGGGTGAAGCGCTTGTCGGGCTCGTCCGTGTAGAGCTCGAGCTTGATGGCGCCCTTGAGTCCGTGGGCCTTGGTGAGTCGGGCGACGCGGAGCTGCGTCGTGCCCGGTCCGGTGACCGACACCTCTACTTGTCGGTGTCGACGACGTCGACGCGCACTCGGCGCCCGTCGGCGAGCGCGGCGACGAGAGTGCGGACGGCCTTGGCGGTGCGACCGGAGCGTCCGATCACGCGGCCGAGGTCCTCGGGGTGCACGCGCACCTCGAGGACCTCTCCGCGCGGGGAGCTCGTGGCCACGACACTGACCTCATCGGGGTTCTCGACGATCCCCTTGACGAGGTGTTCGACGGCGGGAGCGAGCACTGACTACGCCTCGGTGGAGGTCTCGTCGGCGGTGTCCTCGACCGGGGCGGCCTTGGCCGGAGCCTCGGACTTCGGCTTGAGGACGGGCTTCTTCTTCGCGTCGACGACGAACGGAGCCTTGGGCTCCTTCACCTGGACCGTGCTGACGGCGTCGGCGTCGCCCTTGAAGCGGCCCCAGTCGCCGGTCAGCTTGAGGATCGCGGCGACCTGCTCGGTCGGCTGCGCGCCGACTCCGAGCCAGTACTGCGCGCGCTCCGAGTCGACCTGGATGAACGAGGGCTGCTCGGTCGGGTGGTACTTGCCGATCTCCTCGATCACGCGGCCGTCGCGCTTGGTGCGCGAGTCGGCGACGACGATGCGGTAGTAGGGCGCCCGGATCTTGCCGAGGCGCTTCAGACGAATCTTGACAGCCACAATTCTCCTGTGTGGTCGTTGACCGGTGTCCGGTCGATGATGGATGAACTGAGCCGTGAGCGTGGGGGCACACCCGGCGGAAGCTCGAGGGGGTTTCGTCGGCGGTGAGTAGAGGGTCGACCGCCTCGGACCCGACGGATCATTCTGCCAGAAAAACCGCCCCGGTGCGGGCCCGGCACGCCGCCGACCAGCGGCACCCTCGCGGGAGCGGGCCGCGCGGGACCCCGAAGGCCGCCGCCGGGGCTCTGCGTCCGCCCCGGCCGCAGGTGGCAGGATGGCGAGGCGCGTCCCGATCGGCGGACGCCCGGATCCGATGAGGACCACGCCATGGAGATCAGCTTCGCCGCATCAGACCGCTCCACGCTCGGGATCGAGTGGGAGGTCGCGATCGTCGACCGGCAGACGGGCGATCTCGCCAACGTCGCCGATGTGGTGCTGGAGGCGCTCCGCAGCGACGACGGCGCCCCGCACGCGCACATCACCGGCGAGCTCCTGCGCAACACGGTCGAGCTGGTCTCCGGCGTGCACACCTCCGTCCGCGACGCGGTCGCCGACCTGCAGGACCAGCTGCGGCAGGTGCGCGAGATCACCGACCCCATGGGACTCGACCTCGTGTGCTCGGGCACGCACCCGTTCGCGCAGTGGTTCGACCAGGCCATCACGGACAAGGAGCGGTACCACCGCCTCATCGACCGGACCCAGTGGTGGGGCCGGAACATGATGATCTGGGGCATCCACGTGCACGTCGGCATCGAGCACCGCGACAAGGTGCTGCCGATCCTCAACTCCCTGCTCGACTACTACCCGCACCTGCAGGCGCTCTCGGCGTCGAGCCCGTTCTGGGGCGGAGTCGACACGGGCTACGCCTCGAACCGCGCGCTGATGTTCCAGCAGCTGCCGACGGCGGGCCTGCCTCCGCAGTTCGGTGCCTGGGCGAACTACGAGGAGTACGTCGACGACATGATGCGCACCGGCGTCATCGACGACCACACGGAGGTCCGCTGGGACATCCGCCCCTCGCCGCAGTGGGGCACGCTCGAGATGCGCGCATGCGACGGCCTCTCCTCCGCGGAGGAGATCGGAGCGGTCGCCGCGCTGATCCAGTGCCTCGTCGAGCACCTCTCGTCGCGGCTGGACGCGGGCGAGGACCTGCCGACGATGCAGCCCTGGTACGTGCGCGAGAACAAGTGGCGCGCGGCGCGCTACGGACTCGACGCCGAGATCATCCTCGACGCCGCTGGAGCGGAGCGGCTGGTCACCGACGACATCCGCGACCTGCTCGTCACCCTCGCACCGGTCGCCGAGCGTCTCGACTGCGTGAAGGAGCTCGGCGACGTCGAGCTGATCCTGGTCGCGGGAGCGAGCTACCAGCGCCAGCTGCGGACGGCGGCGGCGAACGACGGCGACCTGAAGGCGGTGGTCCGGGCGCTCGCGGGCGAGCTGCGCGACGGGCTCCGGGATCCCCGCTCATGACGCGTCCCGTCCTCCTCGCCGCAGCCGCGATCGGCGCGCTGGCCCTCGGCCTCGCCGGCTGCTCGTCCTCGACGACGACCGGCCCGGCGACCGCGTCCCCCGCCGGCACCGCCACTCCCCTCCCGACCGTCACCGCCGATCCGCTGCCGCTCTCGATCGGCGGCTCTCTGCCCGTCGGCTCCCGGGTGACGATCGTCGGCGACAGCATCGTGCGCGGTCTGACGGTCGACCCGGAGCAGGCCTGGCCCGCTCTCGTCGGAGACGACCTCGGCTGGGAGGTCACGAACCTGGGCTGCGACGGCGGCGGCTTCGTCGAGCCGGGTGACTGCGGCGTCGCGATCGGCGACCGCGCGGAGGAGATCGCCGACACCCGGCCCGACGCGATCGTGCTGATCGCCAGCAGCAACGACCTGGGCTGGGATCCGGAGGACGTGGACGCCGCGATCGGGCCGGCGGTGGACGCGATCGTGTCCGCCTCGCCCTCGGCCCGGCTCATCGCGCTCGACTCGGTCTGGGGCCCCGACCCGCGCCCCTCCGATCTCGACGAGTACGACGCGGCGCTGGTCGAGGCCGTGACTGCCGCCGGCGGCGGTGCGCTCGAGTACCCGGACCCCCTCCGCGAGGACGGGCTGCTCGGCGAGGACGGCGTGCATCCCACCGTCGAGGGCCAGCGCGCCCTGGCCGACGCGTTCGAGGTGGCGGCCGAGAAGTCCGGCCTCGCCCGGGCGGTGCCGACGGGACAGAAGGCGACGGACGCGCCGGCGGCCTGACTCCGACGCGGGGCGCCGTCGTGACGGCGCCCCGCCGGGTCAGCGCGCGGTGCTGTTCCGGCCGTCGCGCCAGCCGAGCAGGTCGCGCACGGGCGCGAGGTCGATGTCCGGACCGGTGATGCCGAGCGTGAACAGGCGGGCGCCTAGGTCGTACTGCTGGTCGAGCACGTCGAAGGAGGCGTCGCCGACACCGCCGCGCACGCTCGCGCCGGTCGAGATCTCGATCGCGGCCGGGTCGCGGTCGACGCGGCCGCACCACTCCGAGAGCACGCCGAGCTTGCGCTCGAGCGTCGGGACGTCCGAGAAGCTGTGCCAGATGTCGGCGTGCTCGGCGACGATCCGCAGCGTCTTCTTCTCGCCGCCGCCGCCGATCATCACCGGGATGTCGCGGGTGGGCGCCGGGTTGAGCATCGACCACCGGCTGCGGATGCGCGGCATCGCCTCGGAGAGCTCGTCGAGGCGGGAGCCGGGAGTGCCGAACTCGTAGCCGTACTCCTCGTAGTCGCGCTCGAACCAGCCCGAGCCGATGCCGAAGATCAGACGGCCCGCGGCGCCCTTGGCGCTGATGTGGTCGACCGTGCGCGCCATGTCGGCGAGGAGGTCGGGGTTCCGGTAGCTGTTGCAGGTGACCAGCGGGCCGAACTCGATGCGGCTGGTCTGCTCGGCCCAGGCCGCGAGCATGCTCCAGCCCTCGAAGTGCAGGCCGTTCGGCTCTCCCGAGAGCGGGAAGAAGTGGTCCCAGTTGAAGGCGATGTCGACGCCGAGGTCCTCGAGCTCGGCGAGCGTGTCGCGGATGACCTCGTAGGGGACGTGCTGCGGTGCGATCTGGACGCCGATGCGGACGGGGCGCGCGTGTGCGGTTGTCATGCCCTCACGCTAGCGAGCGGTGCGCCTCACGGGGATCCCCGCTGCGGCCCCCGGAGGGACGGCGCGCTACTCCCCCGCCGGGTCCGGCGACGCCGAGGGCGCCTCGTCGCTCGTGGAGCGGGCGAGCTTGACGACGGTGGCCCCCTCGTCGTCGAACAGGCGGAGCCGTCCGCCGTCGATCGAGGCCATCGCCGCCTCCGAGAAGATCATCGGCAGTGCGACGCCGTCGCAGGCGATCAGCGTGCTCGGCCCGGCCGACACGGTGAGGGCGCCCTCCTGGTCTATCGACCACTCGCCCTGCGCGCCGTTGCAGCCGTCGGAGCCCGTCCAGGTCCCGTCCTCCGCGATCAGGAGGAACGGCACGTCGGGCGCGTCGTAGGAGACGCCCGTCACCCAGCGGCCGACCAGGTCCTCCGGGGAGGGCGCCGTCATCGCGTCGACCCCGGAGCCCTCGGCGCAGCCGGTGAGCCCGAGCACGGCCGCGAGGACGAGGATCCCGCCCGCGCGTCCGGCCGCGACCCGCCTCATCGCCCGAGGAGCTTCTGCAGCTGCTCGAGCTCCTCCGGCGTGGGCTGGGCGCCCTTGCCGGCGCCGCCGCCCAGGCCGAAGCCGGAGCCGCCCGCGTCGCCCGGGCGGGGCCCGGAGGTGATCGCCGCGTTCTCGGCCGCGCGCTTGGCGGGGTTGCCGGACTTGCTGCTCTTCTTCTTCTGCGGCTTCGGACGGCCGTGGTAGCCGGCGCCGGGCACGGGGCCCATGCCGGGGACCGAGGGCATGCCGCCCTTGGCGACCGTCTTCATCATCTTGGCGGCCTGCTCGAAGCGCTGGACGAGCTGGTTGACGTCCGTGACCGTCATGCCGGAGCCGCGGGCGATGCGCAGGCGCCGCGAGCCGTTGAGCAGCTTCGGGTTGACCCGCTCCGCCTTCGTCATCGACTGGATGATCGCCTCGGTGCGCACGATCTCGCGCTCGTCGAACTGGTCGAGCTGCTCGCGCATGCCCTTCGCACCGGGCAGCATGCCGATCATCTTCTTGATCGAGCCCATGTTGCGCAGCTGCTGCATCTGGCCGAGGAAGTCGTCGAGGGTGAACGTGTCCCCCATGATCTTCTCGGCGATCTTGCGCGCCTCGTCCTCGTCGAACGCGGACTGGGCCTGCTCGATGAGGGTCAGCACGTCGCCGAGGTCGAGGATGCGGCTCGCCATGCGGTCGGGGTGGAACTGCTCGAAGTCGTCGAGCGACTCGCCCGTGGAGGCGAAGAGGATCGGGCGGCCGGTGAGCGAGGCGACCGAGAGCGCCGCGCCTCCGCGGGCGTCGCCGTCGAGCTTGGAGAGGACGACGCCGGTGAAGTCGACGCCCTCCTGGAAGGCCTTGGCGGTCGCGACCGCGTCCTGGCCGATCATCGCGTCGATGACGAACAGGACCTCGTCGGGGTTCGTGACGCGGCGGATGTCGGCGGCCTGCTTCATCATGTCGGCGTCGACGCCGAGGCGTCCCGCCGTGTCGATGATGACCGTGTCGTACTGCTTGTCGGTCGCGAAGCGGATCGCGTTCTGGGCGACCTTGACCGGGTTGCCGACGCCGTTGCCCGGCTCCGGCGCGTAGACCGCGACTCCGGCCTGCTCGCCGACGACCTGCAGCTGCTGCACGGCGTTGGGGCGCTGGAGGTCGGCCGCGACGAGCAGCGGGGTGTGGCCGTCCTTGCCGAGGTACTTGCCGAGCTTGCCCGCGAGGGTCGTCTTGCCCGCGCCCTGGAGGCCGGCGAGCATGATGACGGTCGGCGGGCGCTTGGCGAACTCGAGGCGGCGCGACTGCCCGCCGAGGATCGCGACGAGCTCCTCGTTGACGATCTGGACGACCTGCTGGGCCGGGTTGAGCGCCTTGTTGACCTCGTCGCCGAGGGCGCGCTCGCGCACCTTGCCGGTGAACTCCTTCACGACCTCCAGCGCGACGTCGGCGTCGAGGAGGGCCCGCCGGATCTCGCGGACGGTGCCGTCGACGTCCGACGCGGAGAGCTTGCCCTTCGTGCGGAGGTTCTTGAAGGTCTCGACGAGTCGATCGGAGAGGGTGCCGAAAGTAGCCATGATGCCCGGAATTCTACCGGAGGCCCGGAGGGTCGGCGGGCGGGGCCGCCGATCCGCTCGCGATCGGCGCGATCACCGCGGAGCGGATTAACTGGTCCGGGTCCAAGAACAGGGTTAGGGTGGCCCGGTGATCGAGACACTGGTGGCGGGCGACTCCGCGGACCCCCTGGACTACTCCAACGGCTGGGAGCTGCAGCGCCGCCTGCACGCCGAGGTGGTGGCGGGCTCGAGGCCGGACACCCTCGTGCTCTGCGAGCACTCCTCCGTCTACACCGCAGGCAAGCGCACCGAGGCGCACGAGCGCCCGGACGACGGCTCGCCCGTGGTTGACGTCGACCGCGGAGGGCGGATCACCTGGCACGGCCCGGGCCAGCTCGTCGGATACCCGATCGTGCGGCTCGGCGAGCCCGTCGACGTCGTCGCCTACGTCCGCTCGCTGGAGGGCGTGCTGATCGCCGCTCTCGACGACCTGGGCGTGCAGGGGCGGCGCGTCGACGGGCGCTCGGGAGTGTGGATCCCGAGAGACGGCGGCGCCGACAAGATCGCCGCGATCGGCATCCGCGTCGCCTCGGGCGTGACGATGCACGGATTCGCCCTCAACGTCTCGAACAGCCTCGAGCCCTACGCCCGCATCGTCGCCTGCGGCATCGCCGACGCCGGAGTGACCACGCTCGAGCGCGAGCGCGGCGAAGCTCCGCCCATGGAGGCGGTGCGGGCGCGGGTGGCGGCGCGCTTCTCGGAGGCGGCCCCCGCCTTCTCCGCCCGCATCGGGGAGGTCGCCGCGTGAGCGCCGAGGCCGGCGGCCGCAAGCTGCTGCGGCTGGAGATCCGCAACGCCGAGACGCCGATCGAGCGCAAGCCCGAGTGGATCCGAACGAAGGCCTCGATGGGCCCGGAGTACCGGCAGCTGCAGTCGCTGGTGAAGAGCGAGGAGCTGCACACCGTCTGCCAGGAGGCGGGCTGCCCCAACATCTTCGAGTGCTGGGAGGACCGAGAGGCGACCTTCCTCATCGGGGGCGCCCAGTGCACCCGCCGCTGCGACTTCTGCCAGATCGACACCGGGAAGCCCGCGGACTACGACGCGGACGAGCCCCGGCGCGTCGGCGAGTCCGTGGCGCGGATGAAGCTCCGCTACGCGACCGTCACCGGAGTCGCCCGCGACGACCTGCCCGACGAGGGCTCCTGGCTCTACGCTGAGACCATCCGCCAGATCCACGCCCAGGCTCCGGGCACGGGGGTCGAGATCCTGGTCCCGGACTTCACCGGCCGCGCCGAGCACCTGCAGCGGGTGTTCGACGCGGAGCCGGAGGTGTTCGCCCACAACGTCGAGACGGTGCCGCGGATCTTCAAGCGCATCCGGCCGGCCTTCCGCTACGAGCGCTCGCTCGACGTGCTCACCCAGGGCCGGGAGGCGGGGCTGATCACGAAGTCGAACCTCATTCTCGGCATGGGCGAGGAGCGGGAGGAGATCTCGCAGGCGCTGCAGGACCTCTACGACGCCGGCACCGACATCGTGACCATCACGCAGTACCTCCGCCCGACGCCGCGGCATCTGCCGGTGGACCGCTGGGTGCACCCGGAGGAGTTCGTGGCGATCAAGGAGGAGGCCGAGGACATCGGCTTCCTCGGCGTCCTCGCGGGGCCCCTGGTCCGCTCCTCCTACCGGGCCGGCCGGCTCTGGGCGCGCTCGATGGAGTCGAAGGGTCTGCCGGTCCCGGAGCACCTGCGCCACCTCGCCGACGCGGCACTGGGCTTCTCGCAGGCCGTGTAGCCCGCCACCGGGACGGCGCCGGCGCGTCGTCCCGGGCGGGGCCGCTCAGCTGACGAGCTGCTGGGCGAAGACGTGGGGGGTGAAGCCGGTGAGGTCGCCGATGCCCTCGCCCTGGCCGACGAGCTTGATCGGTATGCCGGTGCGCTCCTGGACCGCGAGGACGAAGCCGCCCTTCGCGGAGCCGTCGAGTTTGGTGATGACCAGGCCGGTGACGCCCGCGTGCTCGATGAACGCCTCGGCCTGGTTCAGCCCGTTCTGACCGGTCGTCGCGTCGAGCACGAGCAGGATCTCGGAGATCGGGGCCTGCTTCTCGATGACGCGCTTGATCTTCGTGAGCTCGTCCATCAGCCCGCCCTTGGTGTGCAGGCGGCCGGCCGTGTCGATGATGACCATCTCGACGCCGGTGTCCTTCGCGAACTGCACGGTCTGGAAGGCGACGGACGCCGGATCCTGGCGCTCCTGCTGCGGCCGGACGATCTGGGCGCCGGCGCGCTGCGCCCAGGTGGCGAGCTGGTCGACCGCCGCCGCGCGGAAGGTGTCGGCCGCGCCGACCACGACGCTCCGGCCGTAGTTGCGGAGGAACTTGGCGAACTTGCCGATGGTCGTGGTCTTGCCGACGCCGTTCACGCCGACCACGAGGATCACGGCGGGGCGCTCGCTGAGCTTGAGGGTGGTGTCGTACTTCGACAGACGCTCCTCGAGGGACTCGCGGAGCATCCGCTGCAGGTCGCGCGGGTCGGTGGTGGAGTAGCGGGCGACCTTGGCGCGGAGGTCGTCGACGATCTCCTCGGTGATGTCGGGGCCGAAGTCGGCGGTGATCAGCGCCGTCTCGAGGTCGTCCCAGGTCTGGTCGTCGATCGTGCGCTTCTCGAACAGGCCGCGCAGTGCGCGGCCGAGCGACCAGGAGGTGCGTTCTGCCATGGGTCCAGGCTACCGGCGGGCGCGCCTCCGAGCGGTCGGGGAGGCGGGTTCAGGCCGGGGGCGCGGCGACGCGCTGGCCGACGACGGCCGAGACGCCGTCCTGCCGCATCGAGACGCCGTAGAGGGCGTCCGCGATCTCCATGGTCCGCTTCTGGTGGGTGATGACGATCAGCTGGCTCGAGGTGCGCAGGTCCTCGAAGATGCTGAGCAGTCGGCCGAGATTCGCGTCGTCGAGAGCGGCCTCCACCTCGTCCATGATGTAGAAGGGGCTCGGCCGCGACTTGAAGATGGCGACCATGAACGCCACGGCCGCGAGCGAGCGCTCCCCTCCGGAGAGGAGCGACAGCCGCTCGATCTTCTTGCCGGCCGGCCGCACCGCGACCTCGATGCCGGTGGTGAGCAGGTTCTCCGGGTCGGTCAGGCGGATGCTGCCGGTGCCGCCGGGGAAGAGGACGGGGAACACGTCCGCGAACGCCGCCTGCGTGTCGTCGAAGGCGGAGGCGAACACCGTCTGCATCGTCTCGTCGAGCTCCTCGATGATGGTGAGCAGGTCCCGCCGGGTCCCGGTGAGGTCGGCCAGCTGCTCGGTCAGGAACGCGTGCCGCTGCTCCAGCGCGGCGAACTCCTCCAGCGCGAGCGGATTGACGCGGCCCAGCTGCCCGAGCTGCTTCTCGGCCTTCTCGAGGCGGCGGCGCTGCTCCTCGCGGACGTAGGGCCGCGGCTCCTGCTCCACGTCCGTCTCGTCGGGGACGCCGACTCCGGGACCGTACTCCTCCACCAGCACGTCCTCGGTGAGCCCGAGCTCGGACGCGGCGCGCTCGAGCAGACCGGTGAGCTGCAGCCTCTTCTCGTAGATCTGCAGCTCGAGGCCGTGCACGCTCTCGGTGACGGACTGGAGCCGGTCGCGCACGCTCCCCTCCTCGCGGCGGAGCCCCTGCAGCTCGGCGTTCTGCTGCGAGCGCGCCGCCTCGGCCGCGACGAGCTCGGCCCGGGCGTGCTGGACGGAGCGGTCGACGGAGGCGAGGACGGCGGGGAGCGCGGCGGTCACCTCGGCCGCCGCGTCGCGCTGGCGACGGCGGATCACGGCGCGGCGCGCGGCCTCGTCGGCGGCGGCGCGGTCGGCGGCCAGCTGGCGGGCCAGCGCCTCCCCGCGGGACTGCTCCGCCCGCACCCGCTCCTTGGCGGTCTCGACGCCGAGCCGCGCCTCGATCTCGCGCTCGCGTGCGGTGTCGACGTCGCGCTGCAGACCGTCGCGGGCGCTCGCGTCGAGCACCGGCCGAGGCCGGGCGCGCACGGCGTCGAGCGCCGACCTCGCCTCCTGGGCCGCGCGCTCGGCGTCGCCGACCCGGTCCGAGGCGACGGCCAGCGCCATCGAGCCCCGGCCGTGCTCGGCGGTGGCCGCCTCGAGCTGGGCGCGCACGCCGCCGAGCCGCTCGGTGTGGGCGGCACGGGCGGCGTCGTGCTCGCGGAGGGCCGACAGCGCGCTCGCGGCCTGCTCCTTCGCGCCGCGGAGCGCTCCGGTCTGCTCGGCGAGCTCGAAGCGGAGCCGGTCGATCCCGCCCTCGACCTCCTCCAGCCGGGCGGCGGCGGAGTCGCGCTCGGAGACGAGCTCGATCCGGCTGCGCTGCCCGCCGGAGCCGGCGCTCTGCACGGCGTCGGAGACGGTCGCGCCGTCGCGGGTGACCAGGACGGTGCCCGGATCGATGCCCTCTCTCAGGCGCCGCGCCGCGGCGAGGTCCTCGACCACGAGCACGCGCTCGAGGAGCGAGAGGACCCCGGCCGGCGCCGTGACGAGGTCGCCCGCGCGTTCCCCCCCCTCGGGAACGGTGAGAGCGACGTGCGGCCGGGCTGCGTCGGCGACCAGCAGCTCGACGCGTCCGAGGTCGCGCTCCAGCGCGGCGTCCAGTGCCGCGTCGGCCCGGGCGGTCGACTCGACCAGCACGGCGTCGGCGACCGCGCCGAGGGCGGCGGCGATCGCGGCCTCGCAGCCCGGCCGCACCTGGATCCGCTCGGCGACCCGGCCGCGCACCCCCTCGATCCGGGCGGCGATCAGCTCGGCCGAGCCGTCCGAGACGTCGAGGGCCAGCGACAGGGCACCCGTGCGGGCGGCCAGCGCCTCGCGCTCGCGCTCCAGGGCGTGCAGCTCCTCGCGCAGCCGCTCGATCCCGCCCTCGGCGGCCGAGACCGCGGACTGGGCGAGCTCGTAGCCCTCGTCGAGGCCGCCGTCGGGGCCGCGGCCCGCGTCGTCCAGCTCGGCCTCCAGAGCGTCGAGCGCCCGCCGCGCCGCCTCCTTCCGCCGGTCGGCCGCGTCGAGGGTGTTCTGCGCGCGCAGGACCTCGCCCCGGACGGACGCGAGACGGGAGGCGGCGGTGTCGGCCTGCCCCGAGAGGGTGGAGAGCTCGAGGTCGTAGCGCGAGACGAGGGCCGCCTGCGCGGCGATCTCCTCGTCGACCGCGTCGAGGGCGGAGCGGGCGGCGACGGTCGTGCGCTGCGCCTGGACCCACGCCGTCTCCGCGTCGAGGACGGCCTGCCGCAGGCGCTCCAGCTCGACCCGCGCCTCCTCCACCTGCGCCGGCGTCACGCGCGGCTGGATCTGCGGCTGCTCGGACTCGAGCTCGAGCATCGCGAGCCGCTGCCCGGCGAGGGCCGAGAGGTTGCGCAGCCGCTCCTGCACCGACTCCAGCTCGAACGAGGTGCGCCGGGCGTCGTCGACCGCGTCGCCGACCGCCTCCGCCTCGATCCGCGCTCGCCGGAGCGTCGCCTGCTCGAGCCGCTGCTGCAGGACCACCCGCTCGCTGTGCCGCTCGCTCTCGGTGCGGGCGAAGCCGTCCAGGGCGGTCCGGAGCGCGACCACGTCGTCGGCGAGCAGGCGCGCCCGGGCGTCGCGCACCACGGCGGCGATCGTCTGCGCCTGCCGTGCGACCTCGGCCTGGCGCCCGAGGGGCTTGAGCTGGCGCCGGATCTCGCCCGCGAGGTCGGAGAGGCGGGTCAGGTTCGCCTGCATCGCCTCGAGCTTGCGGAGCGTCTTCTCCTTGCGGCGGCGGTGCTTCAGGATCCCGGCGGCCTCCTCGATGAACCCGCGCCGCTCCTCGGGGGTCGCGTGCAGCACGGCGTCGAGCTGTCCCTGCCCCACGATGACGTGCATCTCGCGCCCGAGACCGGAGTCGCTCAGCAGCTCCTGCACGTCGAGCAGCCGGCAGCCGCGTCCGTTGATCGCGTACTCGCTGCCGCCGTTGCGGAAGAGGGTCCGGGTGATTGTCACCTCGGTGTACTCGATCGGCAGGGCGCCGTCCGAGTTGTCGATGGTGAGCGCGACCTCGGCGCGGCCGAGGGGTCCGCGGGTGGAGGTGCCCGCGAAGATGACGTCCTCCATCTTGCCGCCGCGGAGCGTCTTCGCCCCCTGCTCCCCCATCACCCAGGCGAGCGCGTCGACGACGTTGCTCTTGCCCGAGCCGTTGGGGCCGACGACGCAGGTGACCCCCGGCTCGAAGGCGAACGTGGTCGGCTGAGCGAAGGACTTGAACCCCTTGAGGGTCAGGCTCTTCAGGTACACCCGGCCGCCTCGCTCCTGTCCACAACGCCTCCACGGTAGCCGACGGCCGCGGCCGGGCCGGGAGGCGGAGCCCCGACCGGCCGACGGACCGCCGCGATCCCGCACCGGAACAGGCGCAGGAGGCCGCCGCGGGCGCCGGGACGTGCACACTGGGGTGGTGAACCGCACCCCCGACCCGGCGCTCCGGATCCGCGAGCTCGCGATCCCCGAGGCCGTGGGCGCCCACGGCTGGAGCGACTTCCTCGCCCTGACCGCGATCGGCGATGCGGTGGGGACCGCCCCGGACTGCCGGGCCGTCTACACCTGGAACGCCGAGGAGAACCGACCGATGCTCGCCGTGAACGAGGCCGTCGGCTTCACCCCCGTCGCCCACGAGGGCCAGTGGAGGAAGGAGCTCCCATGACCCCGCTCGTCGAGCCCGGACCGCCGCTGACCGCCGCCGAGCGCGAGCGGTTCGCCCGGCAGATCCGCCTGGCGCCCCTCGGGGAGCTCGGACAGCGGCGCCTCCGGAACGCGCGCGTGCTGATCCTCGGCGCGGGCGGCATCGGCTCGCCGGTGATCACGGCGCTCGCCGCGGCCGGGATCGGGCGGCTCGGCATCGTGGACGGCGACGTCGTCGAGCTCTCGAACCTGGCGCGGCAGACGGCGCACGACGACTCCTCGGTGGGCCGGTCGAAGGCGGAGTCGGCGGCGGCGACCGCGCGGCGGCTCTCCCCCGGCATCGACGCCCGGGCCTTCCCGGTGTCGCTGACCTCGGCCAACGTCGACGCCCTGGTGGCGGGCTGGGACGTCGTGGTCGACGGCTTCGACACCTTCGGCGCGCGCTACCTCGCCTCGGACGCGACGACGCGCGCCGGGATCCCGCACGTGTGGGGATCGGCACTCGGCTTCGACGGGCAGCTCTCGACCTTCTGGGCCGGCGCTCCGGGCGGAGGGGTGACCCTGCGCGCGCTGCACCCCGAGGCCGAGGACGCGGGCGACAGCTGCTCGACGGTGGGCGTGCTGGGCGCGCTCTGCGCGCTGATCGGCTCGGCCATGGCGGCCGAGGTCGTGAAGCTCGTGACCGGGGCGGGCGAGCCGCTGTTCGGTCGCGTCCTCGTGCACGACGCCCTCGACTCCTCCTGGGCCGAGCTCCCTCTCGAGCGGCGGGTGCCGCCGGTCCCGGAGCGGCGGGCCGCGGCGGGCTCGATCACGGCGGCCGAGCTGCGGGAGCGGCTGGCCGGGCCGACGCCCCCGACCGTCGTCGACCTCCGCGAGGACGACGAGGACCGGACCGTCGCGGTGCCCGGTGCCGTGCGGATGCCGATGTCGCGCTTCGACCCCGTCGCTCTGCCGGCCGGTCCGCTCGTGCTGCACTGCGCCTCCGGGGTCCGATCGCGTCTCGCGGCGGAGCGCGCGGCGGCGGCGGGCGTGGCGTCCGACTCGCTCGACGGCGGGATGGCGTCGTGGCGGGAGCGGTGACCCGCGCCGCGGCCGCGTGCGCCGCGGAACGGGAGGGGTGAGGCGCACCCAGCGCCCTGCCGATCGGCGACCCGGGATGTTCGGTGCTCGCAGCGGAGAGGATCCGTCCTTCTCCGCGGATCAGGGCGGAGCAGTGTCCGAAGCTGATCGGCGGTGGCGTGCTCGCGGCCACCGTTCCGAGGAGAGCACCCATGCCGACGCCTTCACCGCACTCCGCGCGGCAGGCGGCGCTGCTCGATCCTCCCGACCCGCTCGACCCCGGCGCGGAGGCGTGATGCCCGAGGTCTGGAGTCCCGCCGAGAGGCGGCTGCGTCGGCTCGGCTGGATTCCACGGCGCCCCCTGCCGCGAGGTGCCGTCTGCGACGCGATCGTCTCGCCGCGCCTCAGCCTCAGCCGCGCCTGGCTGCAGACCGGGGAGTTCGAGGTCCTCCCCCATCCCGGAAGGCTCCGCGTGCTCTTCAGCCTCGACGGGACCGGCCGCCTCTCCGCCCGGGGCCGCGACCACCGGCTCCCGGCCGGCAGCGCTCTCGTGACCCGCGCCTCGACGGTGCAGTACGCGGCGGCGCTCAGTCCGTGGGCGCGCTTCGAGTGGCAGCTGCGCCCCTCGGTGCTCCGCGCGAGCGAGTTCGCCTCGCTCACGGACCGGGTCCTCGCCCTCCCCGAGGCCTACTGGCGCGCACTCACCGGTGCGGCGAACACCGTCCTCACTTTCGGCGTCGAGCCCTCGGACGCGGCCTTCGAGCACTTCGAGATCGCGAGCGAGCACCTCCTGGCCTCGGCCTTCTCGGCGCTGCTGCCCTCCTCCGACCGGGAGGACCGGTCCCCCGCCGCCGTGTACGCGAACGGCACGCGCCAGATCGAGCGGCACTACCGCGACCGCTCCTTCACGGTGGAGACGCTCGCGGAGAGTCTCGGCGTGTCGGTCAGCCACCTGCACCGGGCGTTCTCGGCCGCCGGCACCACCCCTCGTCAGCGGATCGAGCGCGCGCGGGCCTTCGAGGCGCAGCGCCTCCTCGACGAGCTCGGCCCGCGGGCGGCGACGGACCTGGACCGCGTGGCGCGGTCGGCCGGCTTCAGCTCGCGGATCCACATGCAGCGGACCCTCCGCCGGATCGACGACGCGGGCTGACGTGCGCCGCCGCATCCCGCGCGCCGGACGGGCTCCCGGCGAGGAGGCGCCCTGAGCGGCTCCCCCGGTCCGGCGGCGCGACGGAACGTCCACGGTCGGGCATGGAACCTCGTCGCGGCCCGTTCCGCGTCGACCGGAGGCCGGACGTTCGGCAGGATCGGCGCGTCCACCACCCCTCGCACGAAAGAAAGAAAAGGAACACCATGACGGACACCAACGCCCTGGACCCGACGGCAGCGCACTCGCGCTCCCTCCCACCGCGGATCGACTCGACCGGCGGGGGGCCCGCCCGGCGGACGATCATGTCGGGTGCGGCCTGGTCCGTCCCCGTCGTCGCCGCGGCGGTCGCGACCCCCGCGGCCGCCGCGTCCACCGGCCTCACCCTCGCCTTCGACGCCCCGGCGTACTCCTTCCCCGCCTGCACCACGAGAACGGTCTCCGTCCTCGCCACGACCAACGGCGCTCCCGCTGCCGGCGACACGGTCACCATCACTCTCCCCGCCGGCCTGACCAGCGGCGGCGCGCAGACCGTCAGGGCGACGACCGGCGCGGACGGACGCGTGAGCATCCCGGTCACGGCCGGGAACGTGGCGCAGAACGGCATCACCCTCTCCGCCGTCTCCGGCGCCGCGGGCGCGACGGCGACCGCGAGCACCACCGCGACCACGGGGACCGCCGTCCGGTACGTCACCGACGGCGGACGGACGACGACGGAGTCGAACGGCAACGTGCCCTCGGGAGCCAAGACCGTCGGACCCCGGTACTACCTGACGGAGTCGGGCGAGCTCTATCACGGCGGGGGGCGGATCGCGCGCGGCGTCACCAGCGTCCAGGGCTTCCGCGACGAGCAGAACCGCGACGTCGCCGACTTCGTCGTCGACGGCGTCTTCTACCGCTTCGTCACCGGAGAGGCCGCGCCGAAGGCCATCGGGAGCGGCGTGCCGGCCGGATCGACGGTCCATGCGCCCGCCTTCTACGTCACACCGAACGGCGAGCTGCGGCGCGCCGGCGGAGCCCTCGTGACCACCGGAGTGACGAGCGCGGACTCCTTCCGCGACCAGAGCAACAACGACGTCATCGACGTGATCGTCGGCTCGGAGCTCGTCCGCTACATCTCCTCCACGAAGAACCAGGTCTACGCCAGGAACGTTCCGGCAGGATCGACGGCCTTGGCGCCCTCGTACCACCTGACGCCGGACGGGCGCCTCTTCAACAGCAGCATCCTGGTCGCCACCGGGGTGACCAGTGCCGACGCCTACCGCGATCGACAGAACCGTGACGTCGTGGACGTGATCCAGAACGGCGCTCTCGTCCGGTACGGCGCGTTCGCGGACAGGACGCAGCCGCAGATCCGCGTCGCCTCCGGTGTGCCCTCCGACGCCACCATCTTCGCGCCGGACGCCTACGTGACCCGGGACGGCCGGGCCTTCGTCAGCGGCGTGCTGGTCGCCACCGGAGTCTCCTCGGCGTTCGGATTCCTCGACGTGCAGAACCGCAACGTGCTCGACACGATGACCAACGTCCTGTGCCCGTGACGCACGGGATCGGCCGCTGATCCGGTCCTGCCCCGCCGCACGCGGGTCCGAGGGAGGCGTCCCGCGGGTCCCTGTGCGGCGGGACAGGACCAGTCCGTCCTCGGGATGCAGCGTCCTCCAGAAGCGCGGACGCACCTGCTGCGGACCGCGCGGATCGGACGCACCGGTCCGGACGAGGACGGCTCGTCACGGAGCGCTCTTCGGGGTCAGCCGCCGGCGAACGGCGGCAGGACGTCGACCGCGGCATCGGGACGCAGCGGCGTGGCCCTGTTCGCGGTCGACACGCCGTCGACCAGGTAGGTGCACCGTGCGAGCACGTCGGCGGCCGAGGGCGCGGAGGCGACGAGTCTCTCCTCGAGAGCGCCCAGGTCGGGCACCTCGTCGAGCTCGTCGGAACCACGGCCGAGGGCGGCCTTGGCCGCCGCGAAGTAGCGGACCCGCATGCTCATCCGCCGATCGCGCTCATCGTGCGCTCGGGCTGCACGAAGCCCGCCCGGTTCATCTCGTGTCCCGCGGGCTTGGCCCACATCGCCCCGCGCCAGAGCTGGGCGACCTCGTGGTCGTCCGCGCCCGCGCGCATCGGGCCGAGCAGGTCCGTCTCCTCGTTCGAGAAGAGGCAGCTGCGGACACCTCCCTCGGCGGTGAGCCGGGTGCGGCGGCAGTCGTCGCAGAAGTTCTCGGTGACGGACGCGATGATCCCCACCTGGCCGAGCACCTCGGACCCCCCGGCCTCGCGGACGTCGAAGAGCTCGGCGGGGGCGCCGTCGCGGGGGGCCGCGTGCGGGCTGAGCGAGAAGCGCTCCGAGAGCAGCGCCCGGATGTCCGCGGCGGTGATCATGGTCGCGCGGTCCCAGCCGTGGTCGGCGTCGAGCGCCATCTGCTCGATGAAGCGGAGCTGGTGGCCTCCCGCGAGGGCCCAGGCGAGCAGCTCCGGGGCCTCGTGGTCGTTGATCCCGGGCAGGAGCACCGCGTTGATCTTGGTCTGGTCCAGGCCGGCGGGACCGAGCGCGTCGATGCCCGCGAGCACGCGGTCGAGGAACGGGCGACGGGTGACCTTCGCGAAGGTCTCGGCGCAGATCGAGTCGAGCGAGACGTTGACGCGGTTCAGGCCGGCGTCGGCGAGCGCCGCCGCCCGACCCGACAGGCCGATCGCGTTCGTGGTGAGCGAGATCTCGGGGCGCGGGTCGAGGGAGGCGACGTCGCGGATGATGTCGACGAGGTCCTTGCGCAGGAGCGGCTCGCCGCCGGTGAAGCGGATCTGGCGGACGCCGAACTGCTCCACGGCGATGCGCGCGAGGCGGAGGATCTCCTCACGGCTGAGCAGGGACGCGGGCGGCTGGAACGGCAGGCCCTCCGCCGGCATGCAGTAGGTGCAGCGCAGATTGCACTTGTCCGTCAGCGAGATCCGCAGATCATCCGCGACGCGCCCGTAGGTGTCCAGGAGGAGCGGGGTGGCGGGGCGGTCGGCCGGGAGGACCGCGCTGCGCTGTCGGGGCCGGAAGCCCGGGATCCCCAGTGCTGTGCTCATCCGCTCACACTACGCCGCGGAACCGGGCGCGACCCGGCAAGATGGACTCGGTCCCGCCGCCGGTCGGGCTCCGCCGCTCGCGAGAGGACACGATGACCTCGATCGACCTGCACGCCGCCCGGGTGCGGGCGCTGCTCGCGCCGCTGGCCACGCGGGGCGCCCGCGAGACGCTGAGCCTGGAGCCGGCCGCCGTCGCCGCCGATCCGGGCGCGTACGACCGGCGGGTCCTCGCCCGCTCCGTCGACTCCCCGCTCGACCTGCCGCGCTTCGACAACTCGCAGATGGACGGCTTCGCGGTGCGGGCGGCCGACCTCGACGCGGCGGCGCCGGAGCATCCCGTCGCCCTGCCCGTCTCGGCGCCGATCCCCGCGGGCGACCGGGCGCCGCGGCACGAGCCCGGCACGGCGACACCGATCATGACCGGCTCGCCGCTGCCGGAGGGGGCCGACGCCGTCGTCCCGGTCGAGCGCGTCGATCCTCCGCGCTTCCCCGCGGAGGGCAGCGTCGCCTTCGCGCACCCGGTGGTGCCGGCGACCTTCGTCCGAGCCCGGGGCAGCGACGCCCGCCGCGGCGAGCTCGCCCTCCCGGCCGGCACGGTCCTCCGCGCGGCCCACTACGGACTCCTCGCCTCCCTCGGGCTGACCGAGGCGGAGGTGCTGCCGCGACTCCGGGTGCTCGTCGTCCCCACCGGCAACGAGATCCGTCCCGCAGGCGCCGTCCTCGAGGAGGCGCAGATCCACGACGCGAACGGCGCCCTGCTGGCCGAGGCCGTCCGCGAGGCGGGCGCGCTGCCCGTCGTCGCCGCCTGCACGAGCGATCGGGCCGAGGACCTCCTGGCGCTGCTCGAGGAGCACGCGGGCGCGGCCGACCTGGTGATCACGGTCGGCGGTGTCAGCGCGGGCGCCTACGAGGTCGTCCGCGACGCGCTCGGCCCGGCGGGCTCGGAGTTCGGCCACGTCGAGATGCAGCCGGGCGGCCCGCAGGGCCTCGGTCTCGTGCGCGTGGCCGAGGGGCTGCACCTGCCGGTGGTCTCGCTTCCCGGGAACCCGGTGAGCGCCCTGGTCTCGTTCGAGGTGTTCCTCCGGCCCGTGCTGCGCTCGCTCGCGGGACGGACGCCCGCCGAGCGGCCGCGGCTCCGTGCGCGCCTCGGCACGGCGCTCGACTCGCCCGCGCACCTGCACCAGATCCGCCGCGGAGTCCTCGACGACGAGGGCCTCGTGCACCCGGTGGGCGGGCCCGGCTCGCACCTGCTGGCGTCCTACGCCCGCTCCACCGTGCTCATCCACGTCCCCGTCGGGACGGACCACGCAGCGACCGGCGACACGGTCGAGATCTGGAGTATCGATGACTGAGAGCGATCGGCTCACCCATGTGCGCGGCGACGGAGCCGTGCACATGGTCGATGTGAGCGCGAAGGAGGTCACGGCGCGCACCGCCGTCGCCGAGGGCTACGTCGCGACCTCACCCGAGGTGGTGCGGCTCCTCGAGCAGGGCGAGCTGCCCAAGGGCGAAGCGCTCGGCGTCGCGCGGATCGCCGGGATCCTCGGCGCGAAGGCGACCTCGACCCTCATCCCGCTCTGCCACCCGCTGGCGCTGGACGGCGTCGACGTGGACCTCGAGCCGCAGGACGGCCGCGTCCGGATCGAGGCGCGCGTGCGCACGACCGGGCGCACCGGCGTCGAGATGGAGGCGCTGACCGCGGTCAGCGTGGCCGCCCTCACGGTCTACGACATGATCAAGGCGGTCGATCGCGGTGCCGCGATCACCGGCATCCGTGTGCTCGCGAAGGCGGGCGGGAGGAGCGGCTCGTGGACGAGCGGAGGAACCCCGTGACGCGGCGGGCGGTGGCGGTCGTCGCCTCCACCCGTGCCGCCTCCGGCGTGTACGAGGACCGGACGGGACCGGCGCTGGAGGCCTGGTTCACCACCCGCGGCTGGGAGTCCCGGGTGGTCGTCGTGGCCGACGGCGACGCGGTGGGCGAGGCGATCGCCGACGCGATCGGCAGCGGAGTCGACGTGGTCGTGACCACCGGCGGGACGGGCGTCGCCCCGAGCGACGTCACCCCGGAGCAGACCGCCCCCCTCCTGGAGCGGCCCCTGCCCGGCCTCGCCGAGGCGGTGCGCGCCAAGGGCGCCGCCCACGTCCCGACCGCCGTGCTCAGCCGCGGGCTCGCCGGCGTCAGCGGCCGCACCGTCGTGGTGAACCTCCCCGGTTCCCCCGGCGGCGTCCGCGACGGGATCGACGTGCTCGACCCGGTGATCGGGCACCTGCTCGACCAGCTCGGAGGCGGCGACCATGCCCGCTGAGCCGGTCGCCCTCGCCCGGCTCGCGGCCGAGGCCATCACGGTCGACGAGTGCGAGCAGGCGGTCGACTCCCCGACGCACGGCGCCGTCGTGACCTTCGCGGGCGTCGTCCGCGACCACGACGAGGGCCGCGGCGTGCTCCGGCTGTCCTACGAGGCGCACCCGGACGCCCCCGCCGCACTCCTCGCCTCCGCCCGCCGCATCGCCGAGCGCTGGCCCGACGTCCGCATCGCCGCCGTGCACCGGATCGGCGACCTCGTGGTCGGCGACCTCGCCCTCGCCTGCGCCGTGGCCTCGGCCCACCGCGCGGCGGCCTTCGAAGCCTGCGCGGCACTCGTCGACGACATCAAGGCGTCGGTGCCGATCTGGAAGGAGCAGTCCTTCGTCGACGGCAGCTCGGAGTGGGTCGCGAGCCTCGGCTGATCTTCCTTCGAGCCCGTCCCCGCCGGGCTCGGCGCGGTCGGCCGGAGAGGGTGGTCACGTTTCGCAGAGCGGGGAGCGATCGCCTAGATCGATCCGCTGGCACGCGGATCGATCGTTCGGCTCGGGGGTGTTTCATACCGAGCCCGTCCCTGCCGGGCTCGGCGCAGTCGCGGTGCTCGTCCCCGAGCCCGTCCCTGCCGGGCTCGGCGCAGTCGGCTTTCCAGGGCGGCTGCGATTCGCAGAGCGGGGGACGACCGCCTAGATCGATCCGCTCACACGCGGATCGATCGTTCGGCTCGACCTTCCTGATCTCCGAGCCCGTCCCCGCCGGGCTCGGCGCGGTCGGCCGGAGAGGGTGGCTGCGATTCGCAGAGCGGGGAGCGACCGCCTAGATCGATCCGCTCACACGCGGATCGATCGTTCGGCTCGGGGGGAGAGCGAGGGGGTGG
>NZ_PSWE01000015.1:0-85381 GCF_002932195.1 Rathayibacter sp. AY1C4
CGTTCGACTTGCATGTGTTAAGCACGCCGCCAGCGTTCGTCCTGAGCCAGGATCAAACTCTCCGTAAAAAAATTACGACCCCCAACCCCGAAGAGAAGGGTAGTCAAGTTTGACCTCTAGCAAATAAGACATCTCTCCGACCCGAAAGCCGGAAGCTGACATCAATTTCCAAAGGAATCCCAACCCGATCCGAAGATCAAGGCCGGGGTATAAAATTGGCATTGAACATAGTGCACGCTGTTGAGTTCTCAAGAATCGGACACATCCCGCCTCCACACCAGAACGGTGCTTCACAACGGAAGTGATCGAAGATAATGTTGCTTGCGTTATACGCGTCTTCTCGGTAGACTAGGAGAAGTTTCTTTCTCCCTGTCGCCGTGGCAACTTGTATAACTTAGCACATCCGCAGGCCGTGTCAAATCCGGCTTCTTCGCGATGCCGTCACGCTCATAGGCGCTCCGACGTTGCTCGGTTCAGGACCTGAGTCCTGCGCCGGGCGGCGAAGTTGCTGGATCCGAGGAATCCTGCGAAGGCTTTACATCCGTGCGGCAGACCTGCTCCGAAAAGCTGTCTTGCCGAGTGGATGGTCCCGATTGAGGCCGGGACGTAGGAGCTGCTGCTCTTTCCGTTTCCCTGCGGCCTTTGTGGCGACTCGGAATAAGTTACGCAGCGATCGCGGTGCTGTCAAACGACGGGCCGAAATCGCACATCCCGGGCGTGTCGGGATCAGGGGTCCTCCCCGTCGGCGCCCGGTTCCGCGGGCGGATCCGGGGTCCGAGCCGGCTGCATCGGACCGAGGCGGGCACCCGCGCGCGCGGGATCCGACTCCACCGAGTGGAAGGACCCTCCCCGGTAACGACGAGGAGCGCGCGACCCGGATCGCTCCGGTACCGCGCGCTCCTCGAGGGGATGCCGGGACTACGCCCCGATGCCGACCGCCTCGGGGGAGACGTCCGCACCGGGAGCCGAGGGCTCGAGCGCCTCGGCGACGCGCTGCGAGAGCGACGAGTCGACGTTCGCCCAGTACTGGAGCACGCGCTGCCGCAGCTCCGGACGGGTGACCTTCGACACGTGGCCGGCGATGTTCGCGACCAGGCGGGCGCGCGCGTCGTCGTCGAGGACCTCGCGGTAGAGCGTCCCCGCCTGACCGAAGTCGTCGTCCTCCGGGTGGAGGGTCGCCGCGGCGCGCGTCAGCTCGCCGTCGGTCTCCCAGCCGGCCGACTCCGCCGCCCGGGCGGGATCGGCGTGGGCGCCGCCCATCGTGTTCGGCGCGTAGACGGGCACCTCGGACTTCTGGAAGTCGAACCGCATCGGGCCGTCCTTCGAGTACGAGTGCACGGGCGACTTCGGCGCGTTCACCGGCAGCTGCGCGTGGTTGGTCCCCACGCGGTAGCGGTGCGCGTCGGCGTAGCTGAAGATGCGCGCGAGGAGCATCTTGTCGGGGCTGGCCGCGATCCCGGGCACGAAGTTCGAGGGGGCGAACGCCGCCTGCTCGATCTGCGCGAAGTAGTTCTCGGGGTTCCGGTCGAGCGTCATGGTGCCGACCTCGATCAGCGGGTAGTCGGCGTGGGGCCAGACCTTGGTGAGGTCGAACGGGTTGAACCGGTAGCTCTTCGCGTCCTCGTACGGCATGACCTGCACGGACAGCGTCCACGAGGGGAAGTCGCCGCGGTCGATGGCGGAGGACAGGTCGCGGATGTGGAAGTCCGCGTCCTCACCGGCGATCTGGTCGGCCTGCTCCTGGCTCAGGATCTCGACGCCCTGGTCGGTCTTGAAGTGGTACTTGACCCAGAAGCGCTCGCCGGCGGCGTTGATCCACTGGTAGGTGTGCGAGCCGAAGCCGTCCATGTGCCGCCACGAGGAGGGGAGGCCGCGGTCGCCCATGAGCCATGTGACCTGGTGGGCCGACTCGGGCGAGAGGGTCCAGAAGTCCCACTGCATGTCGTGGTCGCGCAGGTGGCTGCCGGGCAGGCGCTTCTGCGAGCGGATGAAGTCGGGGAACTTGATGCCGTCGCGGATGAAGAAGACGGGGGTGTTGTTGCCGACGAGGTCGTAGTTGCCCTCGCTCGTGTAGAACTTCAGCGCGAAGCCGCGGGGGTCGCGCCAGGTGTCGGGCGAGCCCTGCTCGCCGGCGACCGTGGAGAACCGCGCGAGCATCTCGGTCTCGACTCCGGGCTGGAAGAGCGCGGCACGCGTGTAGGCGCTGACGTCGGCGGTGGTGGTGAAGCGTCCGAAGGCTCCGCCGCCCTTGGCGTGGACGACCCGCTCCGGGATGCGCTCGCGGTTGAACTGGGCCAGCTTCTCGACGAGGTAGTGGTCGTGGAGCGCGAGGGGTCCGTCGGCTCCGACGCTCAGCGAGTGGTCGTCGCTCGCGACCGGTGCTCCGGAGTTCGTGGTGGTGAATCGTTCCTCGGTCATGTTCCTCCTGTCGGCGAGGGGCACGGGGCCCGCCGCTGCGGTGTAGCGGATGTCGGTCAGTGGGCGAGGGCCAGGCAGTCGGGGCAGGTGCCCCAGAACGTGACGTCGGCGGTGTCCACGGCGAAGCCGCTCGCGGTCTGCGGATGCAGGCACGGCGCCTCCCCGACGACGCAGTCGACGTCGGCCACGGCCCCGCAGCGCCGGCACACCACGTGGTGGTGGTTGTCGCCGACCCGCAGCTCGAACCGGCGGGGGTGGCCCTCCGGCTCGATGCGGCGGACGATCCCGGCGTCGGTGAACGCCGAGAGCACTCCGTAGACGGCCTGCGCCGAGGCCTCGGGGAGGCCCTCGCGCACTCGGGCCAGGACCGCGTCGACCCCGGAGTGCGGGTGCTCCTCGAGAGCGAGGAGCACCGCGCGCCGGGTGGCGGTGACCTTGAGCCCGGAGGCTCGGAGCCGCTCGTCCACTGTCGTCATGCCGAGGACACTACCCGAGTTGTCTTGAGCGGATCAAAACAACGGGCGGCGTGGCGCGCTCGCCCGGGTGAACGGCCGGGAACGCTCCGGCGGCCACGCGGAGGCTCCGATCAGGCGACCGGACCCTCGACCAGCACGACCTGGGCGGAGCGGGCGGCGCCCGCGGAGTCGGTCCACGAGATCGTCACCGACTCCCCGGGCTCGCGCTGCGCGAGCGAGGCGGACAGCTGATCGGCCGAGGCGACGGCGACCCCGTCGACCGCGGTGACGACGTCCCCCGCCTCGAGGCCCGCCTGCGCGGCCGGCCCGCCCTCGACGACTCCGCCGATCACGGCGCCGGACGCGGTGGTCGCGAGCGCGCGCGAAGTCGGAGACGCGGTGCCGGAGGAGAGGGAGACGCCGAGGAAGGCCGGATAGCCGATCTCGACGGTGGCCGTGTCGGCGCCCGCCTCGATGGTGGCCACGATGTCCAGGGCCTTCGAGATCGGGATCGCGAAGCCGGTGATGTCGGCCGTTCCGCTGGAGGCGGCGGTATCCATCCCCACGACGCGGCCGGCGGAGTCGACGAGCGGGCCGCCGGAGTCGCCGGAGACGATGTCTGCGTCCGTCTGGATCAGCCCGGTCAGCGTCTCGGCGGAGATCCCCGACTCGGAGCGGGTGGTGATCTGCTGATCGAGACCGGTGACCGTGCCGGTGGCGGCGACCAGGTCGCCCGTCCCTCCCGCGTTGCCGACGGCGGTCACGGTGTCGCCCACAGCGACCCCGTCCGTGTCGAGCGAGGCGGGGGTGAGGCCGGAGGCGTCCTCCAGCTGCAGGACGGCGGCGTCGTTCGTCGCGTCGGTGCCGACGACGCGGGCGGTGTAGCTGCGGCCCGTCGACTCCACCGTGACCGAGATCGCGGTGGCGCCCTCGACGACGTGGTTGTTGGTGAGGATCATGCCGTCGGAGGTGAGGATCATGCCGGTGCCGGCCGAGCGGGCGCCCTGGTAGGTGAGCTCGGAGGTGATCGTGACCACGCCGGCGGTCTGCGCGGTGCTCGCGGCCACGGCGTCGGTCGCGCCGGTGGCCGGCTCGGAGGCGGAGGAGCCGCCCTGCATCGACCCGTACGCGGAGGAGCCGCCCTGCGTCGATCCGCCCTGCGTCGATCCGCCCCAGGAGGGGACGATCACGTACCCGCCGCCGAAGGATCCCCGCGAGCCGCCGGGGTAGACGATCGTGGCGGCGCCGGCCGAGGCGGAGGAGGCCGCCTCGGTGCGGCCGGCGGTGGCGACTCCGCCTGCTGTCACTCCGATCAGCACGGCGAGGCCGAGGCCGCCGGCGATCAGCGCCCGACGACGACGACGACGGTCGTCCGCGCGCAGCGCGCGCACCTCGTCGGCGCCCGTCGCCTCGGTGATGGCGGGCTGGTCGGTGAGCTCTCGCTCGTCGGATTCGTGTCGCTCGTTCATGGTGTCGTCCTCGTGCCGGGGCCGCCCCTGACGGCGACCGGTTCCCATTCCACGCCCGGCCTCCCCACGCCGCCTGGACGATGCTTATGCGGTTCCTATGAGCGCTCGCCCCTCTGAATGGTTGTAGCTTCAACCAAAAGCGGGTAGCGTCTCCGCCGTGACCACCTCCTCCCCCGACCTGCTCGCTCCCGACACCGCGATGGGCGCGGTGACCCTCCGCGTCGCCGACCTCGACGGGATGATCGCCTACTACCGCGACGCCGTGACGCTCGAGCTGCTCTCGCACGACGGACCGGTCGCGGTGCTCGGCCGCGGCGGAGTGCCGGCCGTGATCCTCCAGCACGCGCCCGAGCTGGTGCACGCCTCGCCGCGCAGCGCCGGCCTCTTCCACACGGCGATCCTCTTCGAATCGGAGGCGGCGCTCGCCGCGGCCGTGTACAGCGTCGCGACCCGGCACCCCGGCTCCTTCACCGGCAGCTCCGACCACCTGGTCAGCAAGGCCTTCTACTTCGACGACCCCGACCACAACGGCGTCGAGCTCTACTGGGACCGCGACCGCACGCAGTGGTCGTGGACGCACGGGCGGATCGAGATGAGCACGCTCTTCCTCGACCCGAACGCGTTCCTGCAGGAGCACCTCACCGAGGAGTCGATCGCGCAGCCGCGCCTCGGCGGCGCCTCCGTCGGCCACGTGCACCTGAGCGTGGGCGACGTCGCCACCGCGAAGGAGTTCTACGTCGACCGGCTCGGCTTCGAGACGACGATCGCGTACGGCGGGCAGGCGCTCTTCGTCTCGGCGGGCGGCTACCACCACCACATGGCGATGAACACCTGGAACTCGGCGGGCGCCGGACGCCGGCAGCAGGCCCTCGGCCTCGGACAGGTCGAGATCGTGGTGCCCGGCGCCGACGACCTCGGCGCGCTCGGCGAGCGGCTGGCCCGCTCCGGAGTCGCCACCCGCGACGACGGCCGCACCCTCGCCTTCGAGGACCCCTGGGCGAACGCCGTCCGCGTCACGACCTCCTGAGCGCCGCCGACCGCGGGGACCCCCGCGGGTACGATGGTCGCGCGGAAGACCGCACTCCCCCGAGACTCCGGAGAACACGGTGCCCACGATCGTCGTTGAAGTCATGCCCAAGGCCGAGCTGCTCGACCCGCAGGGGAAGGCCGTCGCCGGCGCGCTCGCGCGGCTGGGCCACTCCGCCCTCCACGGCGTGCGGGTGGGCAAGCGCTTCGAGATCACCGTCGACGAGGTGACCGACGAGGTGCGCGCCTCGGTGCAGCGCATCGCCGACGAGATGCTCTCGAACTCGGTGATCGAGGACGTCGTCGGGATCCACTACCCGGCGGAGGCCGCCCGATGAGGATCGGCGTCATCACCTTCCCCGGCTCGCTCGACGACCGCGACGCCCAGCGCGCCGTCCGGTTCGCGGGTGCGGAGCCGGTCGCGCTGTGGCACGGCGACCACGACCTCGACGGCGTCGACGCGATCGTCCTGCCCGGCGGCTTCTCCTACGGCGACTACCTGCGCTGCGGCGCCATCGCCTCCCACTCCCCGATCATGCGCGAGGTCGTCGACGCGGCGAACGCCGGGACCCCGGTCCTCGGCATCTGCAACGGCTTCCAGATGCTCACCGAGGCGCACCTGCTGCCCGGCGGCCTGATCGCGAACGACATCGGATCCTTCGTCTGCCGCGACCAGCGCCTGATGGTCGCGAGCACCGAGACCGCCTGGACGAACGGCTTTGAGCCCGGCCAGGAGATCACGATCCCGCTGAAGAACGGCGAGGGCGGCTACATCGCCTCGGCCGACACGCTGCTCGAGCTCGAGGCGGAGGGACGCGTCGTCGTCCGCTACCTCGGCCACAACCCGAACGGCTCCATGAACGACATCGCCGGCATCAGCAACCGCCGCGGCAATGTGGTGGGGCTCATGCCGCACCCGGAGCACGCCGTCGAGGAGGGCTTCGGGCCCGACACGGCCGCCGCGATGCGCTCGGGTGTGGACGGGCTGACGTTCTTCACGTCGGCGCTGAAGTCGCTGCTCGCCTCCGCCTGACGCATCCGGTCCGGGCGGCTCCGCCCGCCCGCGACGCACGAGACCCCCGGTTCCGGCCGGGGGTCTCGTGCGTGATGGGCGATGTTCGCGGAGCCGCTCAGGGCCCGGTCAAGACCTCGGGCTCGGGGGTCATCGAGATGGTGGGGATCGAGGCGGTGATCACGGTGCCGTCGGAGCGGCGGGTGCCCTCGATGTCGGACGTGGTCGGCGCGCCGTGCAGGCGGCGGCCCTGGTGCGTGAGCGGGACGCGCACGGGGCTGCCGGCAGCGACGTGCACGCGCTCGTCGCGGACGGTGATCGCGGCGGAGTCGCCGGTCTCGACCGTCAGCAGGACCTCGGTCTGCGTCACCTCGACGCGCACGCGCGTGCCGTGGAGGGTGATGCGGAAGGCGAGGCGGTCCCAGTCGTCGGGCAGGCGCGGGTCGAGCGTGATCCGCCCACCGTGGTCGCGCATCCCGCCGAAGCCGTAGACGAGGGCGCTCCAGACGCCGCCCGTCGAGGCGACGTGGATGCCGTCCGCGGTGTTGCGGTGCAGGTCGGCGAGGTCGACGAACAGCGCCGACAGGAAGTAGTGGCGGGCCAGGTCGCTGTAGCCGACCTCGGCGGCGATGATCGACTGCACGACGGCCGAGAGGGTCGAGTCACCGGTGGTCAGCGCGTCGTAGTACTCGAAGTCGGCGCGCTTCTGCTCGGCGGTGAACTCGTTGCCCTGCAGCAGCAGCGCGAGCACGACGTCGGCCTGCTTGAGCACCTGGAAGCGGTAGATCACCAGCGGGTGGAAGTGCAGCAGCAGCGGGCGCTTGCTCGCGGGGGTGTTCTCGAGGTCCCACAGCTCCTTCTCGAGGAAGGCCGCGTCCTGCGGGTGGATGCCCGCCCGCGCGTCGAAGGGGATGTGCATCTTCTCGGCGGCGCGCGCCCACTCGAGCACCTCGCCCTCGTCGAGAGCGAGGCGGTCGGCCATCCGCTCGTACGCGGCGGGCTCGACGGCCTTCAGCAGCTCGACGGCGCGTGCGGCCGAGCGGAGGTTCGCCCGGGCCATGACGTTCGTGTACAGGTTGTCGTTGACGACGGTCGTGTACTCGTCCGGCCCCGTCACTCCGTGGATGTGGAAGTGATCGTCGCCGTTGCTGCGCCAGAAGCCCAGATCGGCCCACATCCGCGCGGTCTCGACGAGGATGTCGATCGCTCCGCGGGCGAGGAAGTCGTCGTCGCCCGTGGCACCCACGTACTGCATGAGCGCGTAGGAGATGTCGGCGTCGATGTGGTACTGAGCGGTGCCGGCGGCGTAGTACGCCGACGACTCCTGACCGTTGATGGTGCGCCAGGGGAAGAGCGCGCCGCGCTGGTTGAGCTCGGAGGCGCGCGCCCGGGCGGCCTCGAGCATGTTCTGCCGGAAGCGCAGGGCGTTCCGGGCGACGAGGGGCGCCGTGTAGCTGAGGAACGGGAGGACGTAGACCTCGGTGTCCCAGAAGTAGTGGCCGCCGTAGCCGGAGCCCGAGACGCCCTTGGCCGCGACTCCGCCGCCGTCGGTGCGGGCGGTGGACTGGGCGAGCTGGAAGAGGTTCCAGCGGGTGGCCTGCTGGATGGCGGGCTGGCCGTCCAGCTGCACGTCGGAGCGGGTCCAGAAGTCGTCGAGCCACTCGCGCTGCTTGACGAACTGCTCCTCGACCGGCGTCTCGCGGGCGCGGTCGAGCGTGCGGTCGCAGCGGTCGGCGAGCTCGCGCACGGGCACGCCGCGGGAGGTGTGGTAGGTCAGCGTCTTGACCAGGCGGACCGGCCGGCCGGCCTTGGCCTTCACGCGGTAGACGTGCTTGGCGAGGTCGTCGTCGATCTGGGAGGTCTGGTCCCACTCGTTCTCGGTCTCGAGCTGGTGCTCGGCGCCGCAGGCGACGGTCATCTGGGAGTTGGTGGTCCGGTAGCCGAGGAGGTAGCGGGTGCCGCTGACGCGCTTGAGGCGCGGCTGGAGCACGCGGTCCTCGAACGACTCCGCCTTGCGCGGGTCGAAGCCGGCCCCCTCGCTGCCGGAGGGGGCGTGGTACTCGTCGACGCCGTCCTGGCGGTTGAGGATCTGGCTCGAGATCAGCACGGACGCGTCGTGGTCGAGCATCTCGACCTCGTAGTCGAGGATCGCGAGGTGCCGGTCGGTGAACGAGACCAGGCGGCGCGAGCGGATCAGGACGCGCTTGCCGGAGGGGGTGCGCCACTCCAGCTCGCGGGTGAGCACGCCGTTCGCGAAGTCGAGGCGGCGCGAGTAGGCGAGGACGTCGGCCTCGCTCAGCACGAAGGGCTCGTCGTCGACGTAGAGGCGGATGATCTTGGCGTCCGGCACGTTGACGATGGTCTGGCCGACGCGGGCGAAGCCGAACGCCTCCTCCGCGTGGCGGATGGGCCAGGTCTCGTGGAACCCGTTGATGAAGGTGCCGTAGGCGTAGCCGTCGCGCCCCTCCTCCACGTTGCCGCGGAGGCCGAGGTAGCCGTTGCCGGTGGCGAAGAGCGTCTCGGTGCGGCCCTGCAGCTCGGAGGCGAACTCGGTCTCGACGAGGGCCCACTCGTCGATCGGGAAGCGGTTCCGGTCGAGCGGGTCGGAGGTGATGGGGTTCATGCGGCGTCCTCGGGGGCGGGAGCGGTGGGGAGGAAGGGGAGCAGCTCAGCCAGGTCGTCCACGACCAGGTCGGCGCCGTGCTCGAGCAGGGTGTCGGCCCCGACTCCGCGGTCGACGCCGACGACGAGGCCGAAGCCGCCCGCGCGGCCTGCCGCGACTCCGGAGTGCGCGTCCTCGAGGACGGCGCACTCGGCGGCCGGGAGGCCGAGGAGCTCGGCCGCGTAGAGGTAGGTGTCGGGCGCGGGCTTGCCGGCGATCGAGCGCTCGGCGGCGAGGAGCCCGTCCACGACGACCTCGAAGCGGTCGCGGAGGCCGGCCGCCTCGAGCACCGGCACGCCGTTGCGGGAGGAGGTGACGACGGCGACCTGCACGCCCGCGGCGATCGCGGCGTCGACGAAGCGGAGCGAGCCCGGGTAGGGAGCGACGCCGGTCTCGGCGAGGGTGCGGTTGAAGGCGTCGTTCTTGCGGTTGCCGAGCCCGCAGACGGTCTCGAGCGACGGGTCGTCCTCGGGCGCGCCCTCGGGGAGGGTGATGCCGCGCGAGGCGAGGAGCGCCCGGACGCCGTCGTACCGCGGGCGTCCGTCGATGTACCGGAAGTAGTCGGCGTCGGTGTAGCCCTCGGCGATCCCGCGCGAGGAGAGGTACTCCGTGAACAGCCGCGACCAGGCCTGCATGTGGACGTCGGCGGTCGGCGTGAGCACGCCGTCGAGGTCGAACAGGAGCGCGCGGACGCCGCGGAGGGCGGAGGCGTCGGGGCGCGTCGGGGATGCAGTCACGGCGGGGAGGACCTCTGATCGGGGGCAGGCGTTCGGCGGTTCCGCCGATGACGGTCGTCCGCCGCGGACTGCAGGTATCGTATACGCCCCCCGGCCGCCGTGTGGAACCGTTTACACGTCCGTCATCTGCGCGCCGCCGGGGGCGTCGATCCGCTCGGGGGCGAGGCGGTGCCGCCCGAGGGGGAGCATCAGCGGGGTGCCCGAGGTCGGGTCGGTGATGATGCGGCTGTCGAGGCCGAACACGGCGAGCACCGTCTCCTCGGTGAGCACCGCGGCCGGGGTGCCGGAGGCGTGCACCGCGCCGTGCGCGATGGCCACGAGGTGGTCGGCGTAGCGGGCGGCCATGTTGAGGTCGTGCAGCACCATCACCACCGTCGTCCCGCGGGTGCGGTTGAGGTCGACGAGCAGGTCGAGCACCTCGATCTGGTGACTGACGTCGAGGAAGGTGGTCGGCTCGTCCAGCAGCAGCACGTCGGTCTCCTGCGCGAGGGCCATCGCGATCCAGACGCGCTGGCGCTGCCCGCCGCTGAGCTCGTCGACGGAACGGTCGGCCAGGGCGGCGGTGTCGGTCGCGTCGAGCGCGGTCGCGACGGCCTCGTCGTCGTGGGCGCTCCAACGGCTCAGCATCCCCTGGTGCGGATGGCGGCCGCGGCCGACGAGATCCGCGACGGTGATGCCCTCCGGGGCGATCGGCGACTGCGGGAGGAGGCCGAGCGTGCGGGCGAGCTGCTTCGCCGGCGTCCGGTGCACGGCCCTGCCGTCGAGCAGCACGGCGCCGGAGCGAGGCGCGAGCAGGCGCGACATCGAGCGCAGGAGCGTCGACTTGCCGCAGGCGTTCGCTCCGACGATCGCGGTGATGCGGCCGGGCGGGACGACGAGGTCGAGGCCGTCGACGACCGTCCGGTCGCCGTAGCCGAGGGTGACCCCCTCGGCCGTCAGGGTGTGCGCGGTGGTCACAATGAGCCTCCCGCTCTGTTGCTGCGGACGATGAGGTAGACGAGGTACGGCGCCCCGAGGACGCCGGTGACCACTCCGACCGGATAGCGCAGGCCCAGCCCGAACTGCCCGACGAAGTCGGCGACGAGCACGAGCAGCGCGCCGACGAGGGCCGAGGGGATGAGGAGCGACGCGCCGGGCCCGATCAGGCGGGCGGCGATCGGGCCGGAGAGGAAGGCCACGAACGCGATCGGGCCGGCGGCGGCCGTCGCGAAGGCGATCAGCCCGACCGCGGCGACGATCACGACGAGGCGGGTGGCGTTCACGCGGATGCCGAGCGCGGAGGCGGTGTCGTCGCCGAGCTGCGTGGCGGAGAGGTCGCGCGAGCGCGAGAGCAGGACGGGGGTGAGGACGACGACCGCGGCGAGGACCGGCACGACCTCGCTCCAGCTCGCGCCGTTGAGGCTCCCGGTGAGCCAGCGGGACGCCTCCTGCAGGTCCCACGCCGCGGCCCGCGAGAGCACGTAGGCGGTGAGGGAGTCGAGCATCGCGGCGACCCCGATGCCGATCAGGATCAGCCGGGTGCCGGCGACTCCGCTGCGGTAGGACAGGGCGTAGACGAGCAGGGCGACCACGAGTCCCGCGACGATCGCGAGGGCCGAGACCTGCGCGGCCCCGAGCGAGAGCGTCGCGATGGCGAAGGCCGCGGCGGCGCTCGCCCCGGCGCTGATCCCGATGATGTCGGGGCTGGCGAGCGGGTTGCGGAGCATGGTCTGGAAGCTCACTCCGCCGAGCCCGAAGCACAGGCCCACCAGGAGGGCGAGGACGGCGCGCGGGAGGCGGAGGCGCCCGACGGTGAAGCTCGCCCCGGGGACCTGCTCGCCGAGGATCACGCGCAGCACCTCGTCGGGCGAGTAGACGGTCTGGCCGACCAGCAGGGAGACGGCGAGGACGGCCGCGATCAGGACAGCGAGGACGGCGACGACGATCCGGCGGCGGGCCCCGCGGCGGCGGCGGCCGGCCGCGACGGCGCGGGCGGTGGCGGAGGGCGCCTCGAGCAACGCGGTCACAGCTCGCGCACCTTCTGGCGGCGGACGATCGCGATGAACACCGGGGCGCCGACCAGCGCGGTGACGATGCCCACGTCGATCTCGCTCGGGCGTGCGACGACGCGGCCGACGATGTCCGCCGCGATCAGGAGCACGGCGCCGGTCACCGCCGAGAACGGCAGCAGCCAGCGGTGGTCGACGCCGACGAGGAGGCGGCAGGCGTGCGGGACGACCAGGCCGACGAAGCCGATGGGCCCCGTGACCGCGGTCGTCGCTCCGCAGAGCACGACCGCGCCCAGGGCGGCCCCGCCGCGCGCGAGGGCGACCCGCTCCCCCAGGCCCGCCGCGAGCTCGTCGCCGAGCGCGAGGGTGTTGAGGCTCTTGGCCGAGAGCACGCAGAGGACGAGGCCGGCCAGGAGGAAGGGGAGCACCTGCGCGATGCTCGCGGACGTGGCGCCGCCCACTCCGCCGATCTGCCAGGAGCGGATGCCGCCCGCGATGTCGGCGCGCGGCAGGACGATCGCGCTGATGACCGAGACCAGCGCGGCCGAGGTGGCGGCGCCGGCCAGGGCGAGCTTGAGCGGAGTCGCGCCGCCGCGCCCGAGCGACCCGACCGTGTAGACGAAGACCGCGGCGACCGCGGCCCCGCCGATCGCGACCCAGACGTAGGCGGCGGAGCTCGTCAGCCCGAAGAAGACGATGCCCGTCACGACCGCGAGCGAGGCTCCGGTGTTCACCCCGAGGATGCCGGGGTCGGCCAGCGGATTGCGGGTCACCCCCTGCATCAGCACGCCGGCGACGCCGAGGGCCGCGCCCGCGATCGCGGCGAGCACGGTGCGCGGGATGCGCTTGGCGACCGCGGCCTGCGCGAACCCGTCCGTGGACCCGCCGAACGCCGCGACGACGTCGCTCCACGCCACCTCCCGCGACCCCACCAGCACCGACACCACGGCGGCGGCGAGCAGCACGGCCACGGCCGCGAGCAGCCAGAGGGCGCGCAGCCGCCTCGGGCGGCGCACGGCGGCGACGCCCGAGGCGGCGGGAGGAGCGGCGAGGGTCACGCGGGTCGGGTCCCGGCTCAGGCGGCCGGAGTGCTCTGCGCGGCCTTGGCGGCGGCCTCGTCGAGCAGGTCCAGGTAGTCGTCGAGGACCCACGAGATCGAGAGCGGCGTCGGGTTGGCGGCGGTGCCGAGCGGGGTGGAGGGCAGGCGCACGATGGCGTCGTCGGCGACCGCGGGGATCTGCGAGAGCAGCGGGTCGGCCTTGAGGGTGCTCACGAGCTCGTCGTCGCCGTAGGTGACGATCACGTCGACGTCGCTGAAGGCGTCGGCCTGCTCGGCGCTCTGCGTGAGCGAGAACTTGTCGGTCGCGGCGGAGGCGGTGGCGATGCTGCCCGGGGTGGCCATGCCGAGGTCCTCGAAGAACGCGGGGCGGGTGTCGTGCGAGGTGTAGAAGCTGACCTGGCTGAGGTCGGTCGGGTCGACGTGGGTGAGGAACATCGCCGAGGTGCCGGCCAGCTGCGGGTGCGCGGCGACCTTCTCCTCGATCTCGCCCTCGAGCTCGGTGATCAGGGCGGCGCCCTCGTCGGCCCTGCCCATCGCCTCGCTGTTCAGCGTGATCATGTCGCGCCAGGAGGTGCCCCAGGCGGTCTCGGGGTAGGCGACGACGGGGGCGATCTCGCTCAGGGTGTCGTAGTCCTCCTGCGTGAGGCCGGAGTAGGCGGCGAGGATGACGTCCGGGTCGGTGTCCGAGACGGCCTCGAAGTCGATGCCGTCGGTCTCGTCGAAGAGGACGGGGGTCTCGGCGCCGAGCTCGTCGAGCTTCTCGCTCACCCAGGGGAGGAGCCCGTCGCCGTCGTCGTCGCCGAAGTTGGCGGCGGCCATGCCCACGGGGACGACACCCAGCGCGAGCGGGACCTCGTGGTTGGCCCAGTTGACGGTCGCCACGCGCTCGGGCGCCGACTCGATGGTGGTGGTGCCGAGAGCGTGCTCGATCGTGATCGGCGTGAAGCCGCTGTCGGCGGCGGCGTCGTCTCCGGCGGCCGAGCCGCTGCAGCCGGCGAGGCCGATCGTCAGCGCGGTGGCGACGAGCAGGGCGAGGGGCGTGGTGGCGCGGGGCATGGGTCCCTTTCGAGAGGCTGTGCGGGAGGCGGCGCAGGGCCCGAGTGGACCGGCACTAAGGACAGCCTAACCAAAGAATGTGCGTGCTCTCAGCCCCGATTCCTCGCCTCCCGAGGTCGGAGGCGCCCCGAGGTGCCGCTCGCGGAGCCCGGAGGCGGCCCCGCCACGGCCGCGGACGTCACGCCGTCGCGAGCCTCTCGACGGTGCGCAGGTTCCGGGTCGTCGTGGTGGAGCGGTAGGCGGATCGGGCGAGGATCCGTGCGACCGGCGTGTCCGTCGAGGAGCCGCGCGGGCAGCGCCAGTAGAGGACGGCGGCACCCCGGGCGACGAGCTCGACCGCCGGATCCGGCTCGCCGATCGCGGCCTGCGCGGCGTCGAGCGCCTCCTCGTCCGAGCCGAAGACGACGTACGGATGCGCCTCCTCGTCGATCCGCGGGAACGGGTAGGCGGCGAGCACCGCGGCGAGCGCCTCCTGCGTCACGAGCACGATCCAGGCGTCGTAGCCGAACCGCTCGGCGAGCGCCGCCTCGAGCGCGGGCTTCAGCTCGGCGGCCGGGCGGTCGGAGTCGAATGCCGCGTTGCCGCTCGCGAGGACCGTCCGCACCCGGTCCACGCCGATCCCGGCGACCGTCTCGGCGAGCTCGGCGCTGCGGACGGTGCGGCCGTTGACGTTCACTCCGCGGAGGAGGGCGAGGAACCGGGTCATGCGGCCGACGGTAGCGTGACGGCATGGCGCGCGGAAGCGGACGACGACGACCCCGGCGGACCCTCGAGGAGGAGATCCTGCGGGCGAGCGGGCGCGGACCCGGGGCGAGGACGCGGGCGGAGACCGTCCCTCCCTCCGGACGCCGGCTGGTGGCGCCGCCCGCCTCGGGCACCCTTCTCCACGTCGACGTGGACGCGCTGGTGGCGCTCGCCGCGCGGGAGGACCTGCTGATCGCGCTGGAGCGGCGGATCGGCGAGCACGCGGTGGCCGCGACTCCGGTGCTCTCGTGGTGGTCGGCGACTCCGTCGGTCCCGGGCGAGGAGGAGGAGCGCCGGCTCGACGCGCTCGTGCTGCGGACGGTGGAGCTCGGGGCGGGGCCGGCCGACGACGTGGACTCGCGGCTGCGGGAGCTGGCGCACGAGGGCGGTCTGGACGAGCTGGGCGCCGCGCTGGCGCTGCTCGCGCGGGTCCCGGATCCGCCGGCGGCGTTCCAGGATCCGGACGGGTTCCTGCGCGTGACGGTCCCGGAGTCGCCGTTCGAGCGGCGGCTCGAGGTCCTCGCGGAGGCGCAGGGCCGGGCGGGCGAGCTGCTGGTGCTGCTGCGCGACTGCGCGTTCACCGCGACCCTGCCGCGGCGGCGCTCGGCGATCGCGGCGATGAGCGGGCGGATCCGGGCGGCCGCGGACCCGGGGCGCCTCGACTCCCGGCGGCTGGACGAGCTCGCGGAGGCGGTGGACGCGGCGCTCGAGAAGCGGTGGACCGTGCTCTGACGGCGGTCGGCGTTACGGGCGCGCCCGTCGCAGTGACCGTTCGCGCACCGGTTCAGCCCCCGCGCACTCCGGGTGAATAGGCTGGACGGATGCCTCTCACCGGTCTCGACCTCCGCCGCTTCCCCGCCGCCCTGAACGACGAGGGCGGTCCCGACGCCGCCACCGCCGCGTGGGCCACCGCGATCAACGCGGGCTTCCACGAGAAGGAGTTCACGCCGGAGAAGCTGCGGGACTGGGCCGAGCACATGGTCGCCGACCAGCGCGTGCTGACCGCGGTCGTCGACTCCTCCGCCCCCGAGGGACTCGACGGCGCGGGCGTGCCGGTCGGCACCTACGCGGCGTTCCCCGGGGCCCTGCAGGTCGGCGGCGGACGCGAGCTGCCGGCGCACCTGGTGTCGCAGGTGACCGTGCGGCCCACGCACCGGCGCCGCGGCATCCTGCGCGCGATGATCACCGAGGACCTGCGCCTGGCGAAGGAGGCCGGCACCCCGGTCGCCGCGCTCACGGCGAGCGAGGCCTCCATCTACCGCCGGTTCGGCTTCGGCCGCTCGGCCTTCACGCGCTCCATCCGCGTCGACACCGGGCCGCGCTTCGGCCTGCACACCGAGCCCGCCGGCCGCGTCGAGGTGGTCGCGACGAGCTGGCTGCAGCCACGCATCCCCGCGGTGTTCGCCGCGTTCCAGGCGTCGACCCCCGGCTCGCTGACCCGCCAGTCGCGCTACGAGGCGAACTCCGTCGGCACCGCGTCCGGCGAGACCACGCCCGGCCTCGACGTCCGCTCGGCCGTCCACCTCGACGAGGAGGGGACGCTCGACGGCTTCGTGACCTACCGCGCGGTCGGGCCCGAGGACGACAAGACCCTCGAGATCGTCGACCTCGTCGCCCCCGGCGCCGACGCCTACCTCGCGCTCTGGGGCTACCTCGGCACGGTCGACCTCGCCTCCGCGGTGACCTGGGACATGGCGCCGGTGGACGATCCGCTGACCTGGGCGCTCAGCGACGCGCGCGTGGTGCAGGTGAGCCACGTGGGCGACCTGATCTGGCTGCGGATCCTCGACGTCGCCGCCGCGTTCTCGGCCCGGCCGTGGACCGCTGACGGCTCGGTCGTCGTCGAGGTGGCCGACGGGCTCGGGCTCGCCGACGGCCGCTACCGCCTCACCGCCTCGGGCGGCTCCGCCACCGTGGAGCGCACCGGGGACGAGGCCGAGCTCGCGCTGGACGTGGCCGACCTGGGCTCGCTGCTGCTGGGCTCGGTGCGGCCGTCGATCCTGGCGAAGGCCGGGCTCGCGCGCGTCACGGGCGAGGCGGGGCGGATGGACCGCCTGTTCGCGCCGATCGCGACGCCGTACTGCATCTCGTTCTTCTAGGGGGCACCGCCCTCCCGGCGGCACCGCCCTCTCGGCGGCAGCGCGCGGCCGGCGGTGTCCGACTCCCGTGCCGCCGCCGCCCCCGCGCACCGCAGCCGCCGCGGACTGCCAGCCGCCTCCGGGCGTCCGCGCATCCCGCGTCGGTCATGCTGGAGGACCCGTCCCCGACACCGGCAGGAGTTCCGCGTGGGTGCATCCGTGATCGTCGACGTCATCGTCGTGCTGAGCCTCATCGGCGCGCTCGTCGACGGTCTGCGGCGCGGCCTGCTCCGGACCCTCGGCGGTCTCGCCGGGATCGTCGCGGGCGCGATCGGCGCCTCGTTCGCCGTGCCCGCCGTCTCGTCGTGGGCGGCCGGCAGCGAGTGGCGCCTGCTCGCCGTGATCGGCACCGCCGTGCTGCTGCTGGGCGTCGGCTACGCGATCGGAGCGACGCTCGGCGCGGTCATCGGCCGCGGAGCCGACCGCGTGAAGCTCGGCCTGCTCGACCGGCTCGCCGGCGGCGTCGCCGGCGTCGCGATCTCCGGCCTGGTCTGGATCGCCGTCACCTCGGCCGTCTCCCTCCTCGGCGTCCCCCTCGTCACGACCTCGGTCGCCGGATCGACGGTCATCCGCACGATCGACGACCTCACCCCCTCCCCCGTCCGCGCCTTCCTCGCCCAGCTGCAGTCGACCGTGGTCGACGAGGGCACGTCCTGGGTCGTCGAGGCGCTCGACGCACCGACCCAGGCGCCCGCGATCCCGGACGTCTCGACCGACGACCCGGAGGTCGCCGCCGCCACCCGCTCGGTCGTGCGCGTCTCCGGCACGGCCTGGGCCTGCGACGTCGGAGTGACGGGCAGCGGCTTCGTCGTCTCGGACGACCGCGTCATCACCAACGCGCACGTGGTCGGCGGAGTCTCGCAGCCGGTCGTCGAGGCGCCGGGAGAGGCCCCGCGCACCGGCCGCGTCGTCTACCTGGACCCGGCCGCCGACCTCGCCGTGATCGCCGTCGACGGGCTCGACGCCTCCCCGCTCCCGCTCGACGACGCCGTCACCGCCGGGGACGACGCCGTGGTCGCGGGCTACCCCTTCGGCGGCCCGCTGACCCTCGGCTCGGCCGAGATCTCCTCCGACGCCACGGTCTCGCTGATGGTCGACGGAGCACCGACCTCACGGGAGGTGCTGACCCTCGCCGCCGTCGTCAACCAGGGCAACTCGGGCGGCCCGCTGCTCTCTCTCGAGGGCACCGTGTCGGGCGTCGTCTTCGGCAAGGCCGCCTCCGTCGACAACGTCGGCTACGCCATCCCGCTCTCGGTCCTCACTCCCGTGGTCGAGCAGGCCGCCTCGCTGACGGATGCCGTCGATCCGGGGGCCTGCCGCTCGAAGTGAGCGGTCACGGCAGCGGTCCGTCGACCAGCACGAGGGTGAGGTCGTCGAGCCGCACCGTCTCGGGCCGCGCCGACTCGAGGTAGGCGGACACGCGCGGATCGACGGGGAAGCGCGCCGACCGCTCGATCGCGATGGCGACGATCCCGGCGGACGACGGATCGGTCGTCACCCGGTCGCCGATGTAGGGCACGTAGACGCCCGAGGACATGCCCTGCGCGAGGACCAGGCCGCCGTCGAGGCCGCGCTCGCGCAGCACGTCGGCCACTCGCGCGATCCCGGTCGGCCGCTCCTGGGCGATCCCCGCCGAGGTGGCGATCGCGATCACGAGGGAGGCGGCCACCAGCACCGCGCCGACGCCGCGGGCGAGGGGTGCGGGCAGCACGATCCCGCCGCGCAGCGCCTCCGCGATGCCGATGCCCGCCAGCGCGCAGAGGAGCCACGCCCACGCCGCGTAGTAGTGCGGCAGCGCGACCGAGCTGATCGCCAGGTGGAACACGAGGAGGAGCAGCGTCGCGGCGCCCAGGTAGAGCACCAGCGCGCGGCGCCGCGGAGCGAGCAGTGCCAGCAGGGTCCCGAGGAGCAGCACGGCGAGCGCCGCCGGCCCGATGCCGACGACCATGAACCAGAGGTTCGCCCACCACGGAGGGAAGACGTACGCGGTCCCGGCGACCTCGATCAGGTGGCCGTCGGCGTTGTGCTCGGACTGGAACTCGAGCAGGTACCGGATCGCCTCGACCGGGTGCACCGGCAGGTAGGCGAGCACCCCGGTGACGACGAACGCGACGGAGAGGGCGAGGCCGCCCCGCAGAGCCCGGACCCTGCTCCCCGACCACAGCAGCGGCAGCAGGAGCACGGGCGCGAGGACCGCGGTGGTCAGCTTCGAGGTGACCGACAGCGCCAGCAGCGCACCGGCCAGCGCGATCAGCCAGCCGCTCCGCCTGCCCGGCGAGGCGCGCGACCAGGTCCACGCCGCCGCCATCGCCGCGACGGCGAAGAGCACCATGAACGGCTCCAGGAGCGCGAGGCGGTCGATCCGGGTGCCGGCCCCCACGGCGGTGCGAGGGAGGAGGAGGAACAGGCCGGCCGGGACGAGCGCGAGGGTCGGGCCGAGCTCGCGCCGGAACCAGAGCCAGAGCACCACCCCGGTGAGGAACGCGGCCGCGCCGGCGGCGATCCTGCCCGCGAGCAGCCCCTCGCCGAGCAGCACCTGCGCGAGCCCGATCAGGTACTTCGCCGTCGGCGGATGCTCGAGGTTCGCGCTCACGTCGCCGTGCAGGTAGTCCCACCCCGCGGCGAGGTACACGGGCTCGTCCGACGAGATGTTCGCCGCTCCGAGGTTCCCGAAGCACTGGTAGAGCCCCCACAGCACGGTCCCGATCAGAGCCGCCCGCTTCACCCGCCCGATCCTAGGCGCCGGTGCCCGCACCGCTCCACCGGAGGGCCCGGGCCGCGGCGACCGCGGCGGGTAGGATCGACGCGCATCCCGTCCCCCTCCCCTGGAGCCTCCAGCACATGGCAGACAGCCGCACCGCCGTTCCCGACACCACTGCGAACGCGGAGGCGACGCCCGAGCGGGAGCAGCCCTACGCGGCCCTCGGACTCAAGCCCGACGAGTACGCGAGCATCCGCGAGATCCTCGGCCGCCGCCCCACGAGCGGCGAGCTCGCGATGTACTCGGTGATGTGGAGCGAGCACTGCTCCTACAAGTCGTCGAAGATGTACCTCCGCCAGTTCGGGCAGAAGGTCTCCCCCGCCATGAAGAAGAACCTCATGGTCGGCATGGGCGAGAACGCCGGAGTGGTCGACGTCGGCGAGGGCTGGGCCGTCACCTTCAAGATCGAGAGCCACAACCACCCGAGCTACATCGAGCCCTTCCAGGGTGCGGCGACGGGGGTCGGCGGCATCGTCCGCGACATCATCTCGATGGGCGCCCGGCCGGTCGCGGTCATGGACGCGCTGCGCTTCGGGGCGATCGACGACCCCGACACCGCGCGCGTGGTGCACGGCGTCGTGGCCGGCATCTCCTTCTACGGCAACTGCCTCGGCCTGCCGAACATCGGCGGCGAGACCTACTTCGACTCGGTCTACCAGGGCAACCCGCTCGTCAACGCGCTGGCCGTCGGCGTCCTCCGCCACGAGGACCTGCACCTCGCGAACGCCCGCGGCGTCGGCAACAAGGTCGTGCTGTTCGGGGCGCGCACCGGAGGCGACGGCATCGGCGGCGCGTCGATCCTCGCCTCCGACACCTTCGCCGACGGCGGACCGACCAAGCGCCCCGCGGTGCAGGTCGGCGACCCGTTCGCCGAGAAGGTGCTCATCGAGTGCTGCCTCGAGCTGTTCCGCAAGGACCTCGTCGAGGGCATCCAGGACCTGGGCGCCGCGGGCATCTCGTGTGCCACGTCGGAGCTGGCCTCCAACGGCGACGGCGGAATGTTCATCGAGCTCGACTCGGTGCTGCTGCGCGACCCCTCGCTCACGGCGGAGGAGATCCTCATGTCGGAGTCGCAGGAGCGGATGATGGCCGTCGTCACGCCCGAGAAGCTCGACGCGTTCCTCGAGGTCGTCGGCAAGTGGGACGTCGAGACCAGCGTGCTCGGCGAGGTCACCGACTCCGGCCGCCTCATCATCAACTGGCACGGCGAGGAGATCGTCAACGTCGACCCGCGCACTGTCGCGGTCGACGGCCCGGTCTACGAGCGCCCGATCGAGTACCCCTCCTGGCTCGACGCGCTGCAGGCCGACTCCTCCTCCCGCCTGCCCCGCTCGACCGGCGGCGACGCGCTGCGCGCCGAGACCCTGGCGCTGCTGGGCTCGGCGAACCTCGCCGACAAGAGCTGGATCACCTCGCAGTACGACCGCTACGTGCTCGGCAACACCGCGCTCAGCTACCCCGACGACGGCGGCATGGTCCGCGTCGACGAGGAGTCGGGCCTCGGCTTCGCGGTCGCGACCGACGCGAACGGGCGCTGGTGCCAGCTCGACCCGGCGCAGGGCGCCCGCCTGGCTCTGGCCGAGGCGTTCCGCAACGTCGCCGTCACCGGAGCGACCCCGGTCGCCGTCTCGGACTGCCTCAACTTCGGCAGCCCCGAGAACCCCGAGGTGATGTGGCAGTTCCGCGAGGCCGTGGGCGCGCTCGCCGACGCCTGCCTCGAGCTCGAGATCCCCGTCACCGGCGGCAACGTCTCGTTCTACAACCAGACCGGCGACGTGCCGATCTTCCCGACCCCGGTCGTCGGCGTCCTCGGCGTGATCGACGACGTCGCGCGCCGCATCCCCTCCGGCTGGCAGGACGAGGGCGACAACCTCTACCTCCTCGGCACCACCCGCGACGAGCTCGACGGCTCCGCGTGGGCCGGCACCATCCACGACCACCTCGGCGGGCTGCCCCCGCAGCTCGACCTGGCCGCCGAGCGCGCGCTGGCCGAGCTGATCTCGGCGGGCGCGAAGGAGTCGCTCATCGCCTCCGCTCACGACCTCGCCGACGGCGGGCTCGTGGTGGCGCTGGCCGAGTCGGCGCTGCGCTTCGGCGTCGGGGCGCGCATCTGGCTCGACGAGCTGATGGAGCGCAACGGCGTCGACGCGACGGCCGCGCTGTTCTCGGAGTCGACCGGCCGCGTGCTCGTGTCGGTGCCGCGCGAGGACGACGTGAAGTTCCGCGGGCTCTGCGAGGGCCGGGGCTACCCGGTGCTGCGCATCGGCGTGACCGACGCGGCGACCCCCGCGGTCGAGGTGCAGGGCCTCTTCACGCTGCCGCTCGACGAGCTGCGCTCGGTGAACGGCGCCGTGCTGCCGCGCCACTTCGGCTGAGCCTCCGGGCGATCCGAGTCCGCAGGAGTCGCGGTGGTCGAGCTGGACGACCGCGACTCCTGCGGTACCGGTCAGCTCCGGAGTTCCGTGATTACGGAATGTTTGCAATAGTGGAGGCATGACCTCCTCCCGAGACCTCGCCGGCGAGGTCGACGAGCTCCGAGCGCGGCTGGACCGCCTCGATCGCGCCGACACCCCCGCCGCGCCCGCCGCCGACGATCCGCTCTGGGCCCTGACCGCTCTCCGCGAGCGCCTGCCCTCTCCCGGCGGAGTCGTCTTCGCCGGCTCGGTCGCCACTCCGGCCGGCCCCGTCGAGTGGCAGTACGGCCTCAGCACCGACGCTCTCTTCGAGCGCGACTGGGGAGCGAGCCCCGGGCCGACCGCGCTCGCCGCGCTGGGCAGCCCCGTGCGTCTGCGGTTCCTGCAGGCGGTGGCGGGCGGAGTCGAGACCGTCGCCCAGCTCGCCGAGAGCGAGGGCGCAGGGACCACCGGGCAGATCTACCACCACGTCAACCAGCTGGTCGCCGCCGGCTGGCTGGAGGCGCGCGGCCGCGGCCGCTACGGCGTCCCGCCGGAGCGCCTCGTCCCCCTGCTCGTGATCCTGCTCGCCTCCGGAGGACCCCGATGACCCGCCGCCGCCTCGCCCTCGCCGCCGCCTCCGCCGCGGCCGTCGTCCTGCTCGGCGGAGTGCTGCTCCGCCCCTCCGCTCCCACCCTCTCGACCGAGGCGACGGGCGACGCCGAGATCGCCGAGTGGCTCCGGACCGACGTCGGAGACGGCGCGCGGAACCACCTCGTCGCCGCCGTGATCACGCCCGACGGCGTGCGCTACGGCGGACTCGGAGCCGACGAGCGGACCGAGGTCGAGATCGGATCGGTCACGAAGACGATGACCGCGCTCCTCCTCGCCCGGAGCGCCTCCGAGGGGACGGTCGGGCTCGAGGACCCCGCCGCGGAGCACGCCGACGTCGGCGGCTTCACCGGGACGCTCGAGGAGCTGGCGACCCACCGCTCCGGCCTGCCGCGACTCCCCACCGGTGTCGGCGACCTCGCCTCGACGCTCGTCGCCCAGCTGCGCGGCACGGACCCCTACGCGGGCTGGTCGGCCGACGACGTCCTCCGGCAGGCCGCCGAGGCGGACCAGGGCGAGCACGTGCACGCCTACTCGAACCTCGGTGCGGCGGTGCTGGGCCAGACGCTCGCCCACGCCGAGGGCCGCGACTACGCCGACCTCCTCCGCGAGCGCGTCCTCGCTCCGCTCGGGATGTCCGCGACCTCCGTCCCGGAGACCGCGGACGCCCTCCCCGCCGACGCGCCGACCGGCTTCTCGGCGAGCGGGCGGTCCGTCGACGCGTGGACGATGGCGGGCTACGCGCCGGCGGGCGGCGTCCGCTCCACGGCGGCGGACATGGCCCGCTACGCGCAGGCCCTCCTCACCGACGACCCCGCGCTGGGCGTGCCCGCGGCGAGCGTCCTGGATCCCCGATTCGACGCCGACGGGGCGCGGATCGGCCTCGGCTGGTTCACCTCGGAGTCGGAGGACGGCGGATCCGTGACCTGGCACAACGGAGGGACCTCCGGCTACTCGACGATGCTCGCGATGGACCGGGAGCGCGGCCTAGCCGTGTTCGTCAACGGGGACACGGCGAGCTCGGTCGACGAGCTCGGTCTGCGCCTGCTGCAGCGCGCCGGGGAGGAGTCGTGATGATCGCCTCGATCCTCGTCCTGCTCGTCGTCGCGTTCACCGTCGGCCGCTTCGCCCTGGGGAGCGTCCCCCGGCGCCGGGCGGCCGGGCTCCTCGACCGCGACCGCGTCCGGACGCTCGCCCGCGGCATCGAGGCCGTCGCCGTGCTGCTGCTCGGGCGGGCGCTCGTCGACTGGTCGGCGCTGACGCTGCTCCCCTGGGCCGCGCTGGTGGCTCTCACCGCGGCCGGGGCGGCCGGCGCCGTGCTGCGCTGGGGCGGGCTGCCGTGGTTCGAGGATCCGGCGCGCCGCCGCTCGCGGACGACCGGGCTCGCGGCGACCGTCGCCGTGTCGGCGGTCCTGATCGGCGTCCTGGGCTGAGTGCCGCGCACGTGCCGTCGGATCCGCGCCTTCCGCGGTGGTCGCGTGCTGCTGCGAGGCGGGAGGAGTGGCGGCGGGCGTCGGCGGCGTCAGCCGGTCTGCGCGGGGAGGTCGTCGGGCTCGGCGTTGTCGAGGACGCGGCCGTTCTGGTCGCCGACGCTCAGGACGGTCGTCGGGCGGAGGTTGAGGGTGTCGCCGCCGTAGAGGCTGTCGATGTCGACGCCGTCGCGGCGCACCGAGTTCAGCGCGGAGAGGTAGTCGGAGCTGATACAGAACCGGTCCGCGATCCGCTCGCTGATGTCGCCCGCTGCCACCAGGTAGGAGGCCGGAGCGCCGTCGGAGGCGGTGCTCGCCGTCCCGGTCGCGCCGACGCGGGTGCCGCGGTCGCGCACGCGCTCGAGGTCGACGCCGTCGAGCGTCCCCTCGTCGAGCGCCTGGACGACGCACTCGCCCGAGACGTCCTCGACGGGTGCGGGAGTGGTCGAGACGCTCGGCACCGGCCGCGGCGCGGAGTCGGCTCCGGCGGCGGGCGGTGCGGTGGAGGCGGTCGGCTCGGCGGGTGGGGCGGCGGGGCTCGTCGCCTCCGCCGTGCAGCCGGCGAGCAGGACCACGGCGGAGAGGGCGATCACGAGGCGCTGCGTCGTCCGGACCATTCCGCGACTCTAACCCGGCACCCGGGCGGCCGGGCGCCACCGCGCCCAGCGGGCTGCGGGCGATCCGGTCGAGGCCGCTGGACCCGGCCGACGCGCAGGCCCGACCGAGGCGGGGCTCGGGCGGCCCCTGGACGGCGCGCCCCCGATTGACCTCCCCCGTCGATCGCACCCATGCCGAGCGCCTGTTGGACACGCGGCCCGAACCGGAGTCGACTGGGACCATGCAGTACACGCACCTCGGTCGCACCGGCCTGTCCGTCTCCCGCACCGTCCTCGGCACCATGAACTTCGGCATGCAGACCGAGGAGTCCGACTCGTTCGCGATCATGGACCGCGCGCACGAGCTCGGCGTCAACTTCTTCGACACCGCCAACGTGTACGGAGGCGAGGCCGGCCGCGGCGCCACCGAGGAGATCGTGGGCCGCTGGTTCGCGCAGGGCGGCGAGCGCCGCGAGCGCACCGTCCTCGCGACCAAGGTCTTCGGCGACATGGGCGAGTTCGCCGCTCCCGGAGCCGAGCGCGGCCGCGACTCCTGGCCCAACGGCGGCCGCCTCTCGGCGCTCACCCTGCGCCGCGCGCTCGACGAGAGCCTCCGCCGCCTGCAGACGGACCACATCGACCTCTACCAGTTCCACCACGTCGACCGGACGACGCCCTGGGACGAGATCTGGCAGGCGATGGAGGTCGCCGTCCAGCAGGGCAAGGTCCTCTACGTCGGCTCCAGCAACTTCGCCGGCTGGCACCTCGCCCAGGCGCAGGAGGCGGCGCGCGCCCGCCACTTCACCGGCCTCGCCTCCGAGCAGTCGATCTACAACCTGCTCGTCCGCGACGTCGAGCGCGAGGTCCTGCCCGCCGCGCTGCACTACGGGCTCGGCGTCATCCCCTGGTCGCCGCTGCAGGGCGGGCTGCTGGGCGGCGTCCTCGAGAAGACCGCGGAGGGCGGGCGCCGCTCCTCCGAGCGCACCCTCGCCGCGATCGAGGAGCACCGTCCCGCGCTGGAGCAGTGGGAGGCGTTCGCCCGCGAGCGCGGCGAGGCGCCCGGCGAGCTGGCGCTGGCGTGGCTCCTCCACCAGCCCGCCGTCACCGGTCCGATCACCGGGCCGCGGACGCTCGAGCAGCTCGAGAGCGCCGTCGCCGCCGTCGACATCACCCTCGACGCCGAGGCCCTCGCGCGCCTCGACGAGATCTTCCCCGGTCACCGGACAGCCCCCGAGGACTACGCCTGGTGACCACCCACCCCACTGCGAAGGAGCATTCATGAAGCAGCGCACTCTCGGCGACCTCCAGGTCGGCGCGATCGGACTCGGCGGCATGCCGATGTCGATCGAGGGCCGCCCGGACCGCGAGCGCTCGATCGCCACGATCCACGCCGCCCTCGACGCCGGCGTGACCCTGATCGACACGGCCGACGCCTACCACCTCGCCACCCAGGACGACCTCGGCCACAACGAGCTGCTGATCGCGGAGGCGCTGCGCAGCTACGGCGGCGACACCTCCGCCGTGCTCGTCGCCACCAAGGGCGGCCACCTGCGCCGCGAGCCCGGCCCCTGGGATCAGGACGGCCGCCCCGAGTACCTCAAGGAGGCGGCTCGCGCGTCCGCGAAGCGCCTCGGCGTCGACGCGATCGGCCTCTACCAGTACCACCGGCCCGACCCGGCGGTCCCCTACGCCGACTCGATCGGAGCGCTGGCCGAGCTGCTCGACGAGGGCGTCGTCCTCCGAGCGGGCATCTCGAACGCCGACCCTGACCAGATCCGCGAGGCGCACGGCATCCTCGGCGAGCGCCTGGTCTCGGTGCAGAACCAGTTCTCGCCGTCGTTCCGCTCCAGCGAGCCGGAGCTCGAGCTCTGCGCCGAGCTCGGACTGGCGTTCCTGCCGTGGAGCCCGCTCGGCGGCATCTCCTCGGCGGGCGAGCTCGGCTCGCGCTACTCCGCGTTCGCGGCGGTCGCCGAGGCCCGCGGCGTGACGCCGCAGGTCGTCTGCCTCGCCTGGGAGCTGGCGAAGGCCCCGGTCGTGCTGCCGATCCCGGGCGCCTCCCGCCCCGAGAGCATCCGCGACTCCGCCACGGCGGCCGACCTGGAGCTCACGGCCGAGGAGCTGGCGTCGCTCGACTGAGCCCGTTCATGACGGAGGAGGGATCCGGTCGAGGCACCGGTCCGACGCGGATCGTGGGATCTCGGCGCTGATCCCTCCTCCGTTGCCAGCACGATCCGGCTCAGACCGCGTCCTGCAGCGGCTGCGGGAGGGCCGAGACGAACGCGCGGGCCGCGGCGCTCGGCCGCTCCGGCACCGCCACCATCGTCCGCCACACCAGGAGCGGATCGGCGAGCGCCACCGCCCGCAGCCCGGCGGGGCGCTTCTCGGCGAAGTGCGCCGGCACGACCGCGATTCCCATGCCGTACTCGACCAGGTCGAGCAGCGTGTGCACGTCGTTCACCTCGAGCTCGACCTCGAACGCGAGGCCGTGCGCCGCGAACGCCCGCGCCGCGAGGTGACTCGCCGCCCAGTGCTCCTGCAGCCCCACGATCGTCTCGCCCGCCAGGTCCGGGATGCGGCAGCCGACGCGGCTCGCGAGCGGGTGACCCGGGCGCACGAGCACCGCGAAGCCCTCGCTAGACAGCGGCAGCGTCCGCACGCCGCCCGGCACGGCTCCGATGTCGGCGACCAGCGCCAGGTCGAGGCGGCCGGCGGCGACGGAGTCGAGCAGCGTGCCGGACCCCTCGTGGATCAGCCGGAGCGCGACTCCCGGGTGCTGCTCGCGGAAGGTCGCGAGCTCGCGCGGCAGGTGCACGCCGCCGAGGCACTCCTCCGTGCCGACCGCGAGGCTCCCGCGGAGCACCCCCTGCACGGCGAGAACCGCGTCGCGGGCGGCGAGCGCGCTGGCGACCGAGCGCTCCGACTCCGCGAGCATCGCCCGACCGGCCGGCGTCAGCTCGACCCGGCGCGTGCTGCGGGTGAAGAGGGGGCTGCCCAGCTCGCTCTCGAGCGCGCGGATCGACGCCGAGAGGCCCGACTGCGAGATCTGCAGGGCGCTCGCGGCGCGGGTGAAGTGCTGCTCCTTCGCGACGGCGAGGAAGTGTTCGAGCTGTCGCAGTTCCATGGGTCCATCCTCGTCGCGCAGGCGGAGGAGCGGGGACCGGACCCGGCACTCCCCAGCGGCCGCTCGGCCGCCGGGTGCGGACTCGGTCGGCGCATACGGCGGCGGCGGCCGCGAGAGCCGGCCCGGCTCAGGCGTCGGCGGACGAGATCGCGAGGACGATCGCCGTCAGCGTCGCCCGCAGGCGCTCGAGCGACGCGGGCTCCGACTCGTCCTCGAGGATCGACTGCTTGACCGCGTCGTCGTAGCCCGCCACCAGCAGGCGCACGGCGGTCGTGGGCTCGAGGGAGAACTCGCGGCGCACCTGGCGCAGCGCCCCGTGCACGATCTGCACGAGCGAGGCGTCGAAGCCGGCGCGGAAGTCGCGGTACTGCGGAGCGATCCGCGGGTCGCGCAGCGCGAGCAGCTCGAACTCCGACTCGACCACGCACCAGCGGCGGTTGTCGGTGGCAGGACCCTGGAGGAAGTCGAGGATGACCACGGCCAGCGTCTCGGCCGTCAGCGGCTCGTCGGCCGAGACGACGCGCGGGATCGTGCGGTCCATCTGCTCGACGAGGGCGGTCACCCGGGCGCCGTTCTCCCGCTCCATGAGCGCGAAGAACAGCTCCTCCTTGGTGGAGAAGTTGGAGTAGAAGGCGCCGCGCGAGAACCCGGCGCGCTCGCAGATCTGCTCGACGGACGCGCTGTGCACGCCGGTCTCGGCGAAGACGTCGTAGGCCGCGTCGAGCAGGCGCTCGCGGGTGCGGCCGCGGCGGGAGGTCTCGGGAGGGGTGGAGTCGATCGCCGTCATCACCAGCCTCCTGCCCGCCCTGTCAACACCTTCGACGCCGTTCACCTTATCCGATACATTCACGTATCGAATACGGTCCTGTATCGGATACGCTCGTGTATCGGAGCCAGGCTCCGCCCTGGTACAGAGACGTATCGCCATCCTCCCCACCCATCGTCAGGAGACCGCGTGTCGTCGCTGCTCTACCGTCTCGGTCGTCGCGTGTACCGCGCCCACCGCCTCGTCGCCGTCCTGTGGCTGCTGATCGTGGTGGCGGGCGGAGGAGGAGCGCTGCTGCTCAACCAGGGCACCGACAACACGTTCTCCATCCCGGGCACGCAGTCGCAGACCGCCCTCGACCAGCTCGAGCGCACCTTCCCCCAGGTCAGCGGCACGTCCGCGCGGTACGTGGTCGTCGCGCCCGACGGAGGCAGCGTCCAGGACGCCGACGTGAAGGGCCCCGTCAGCGACGCGGTCGCCGCGCTCGGCGACGTCGACGAGGTCGCGGCCGTCACGGACCCCTACTCCGACAGCGTCTCCGGCACGATCTCCGACGCCGGGAACGCCCTCGTCATCACCGCCCAGATGGACGGCTCCGCCACCACCACGAGCCCCGAGAGCCGCGACGCGCTGAAGGCCGAGGCGACGACCCTCCAGGACGCGCTGCCCGCCGGCTCCGTGGTCTCGCTCGGCGGCGATCTCTTCGCCCAGAACCTCCCCGGCGTGACCATCACGGAGGCGATCGGCCTCGTGGTCGCCCTCGTCGTCCTCGTGCTCACCTTCGGCTCGTTCCTGGCCGCCGGCATGCCGCTGGTCACCGCACTGCTCGGCGTCGCCCTCTCGATGTCGGCCATCTTCATCGCCACCCGCTTCGCCTCGATCTCCTCGACCACGCCGCTCCTGGCGCTGATGCTGGGCCTGGCGGTCGGGATCGACTACGCCCTCTTCATCATCAGCCGCCACCAGGACCAGCTGAAGCAGGGCATGGACCCGGAGGAGTCGACCGCGCGGGCGACCGCGACCGCGGGCTCCGCCGTCGTCTTCGCGGGCCTGACCGTGATCATCGCGCTCGTCGGCCTCTCGGTCGCGGGCATCCCGTTCCTCACCACGATGGGCGTCGCAGCGGCGGGCGGAGTCGCGATCGCCGTGGTCATCGCGCTCACCCTGACCCCCGCCCTCCTCGGCTTCGCCGGCGCGCGGCTGCGCCCGAAGGAGCGCCGCGCGAAGAAGAAGGCCGCGAAGGCCGCCGCCGCCGCGGGCACCCACGTCGACACCGAGGCGCACGAGGAGGCGGCGACCGCCTCCCCCGGCGGCCACGTGCACGCCGAGGTCCCGCGCGGGTTCTTCCGCGGCTGGGTCCGGGTCGTCACGCGCTTCCCGATCGTGACGATCATCGCGGTGATCGGCGTGCTCGGCGTCGCGAGCATCCCGGCGCTCAGCCTCCGCCTCGCCCTGCCGGACGCCGGCTACCAGGCCGAGGGCACTCCCGCGCGCACCACCTACGACCTGCTCGCCGAGAACTTCGGCGCCGGCTACAACGGCCCGCTCATCGTCACCGGCACGATCATCGGCTCGACCGATCCGCTCGGCCTGATGGACGACCTCAAGGGCGAGATCGAGAAGCTCGACGGAGTCGCCTCGGTGCCGCTCGCGACGCCCAACGAGACCGCCGACACCGGCATCATCCAGGTCATCCCCGAGGGCGGCCCCGACTCCGAGGCCACCAAGGCGCTGGTCGCCGAGATCCGCGACAAGCACGACTACTTCCAGCAGGAGTACGGCGTCGACCTCGCAGTGACCGGCCAGACCGCGGTCGGGATCGACATCTCGGACACTCTCGCCAAGGCCCTGCTGCCGTTCGGCCTGCTCGTCGTGGGCCTGTCGCTGGTGCTGCTGACGATGGTGTTCCGCTCGCTCTGGGTGCCGATCAAGGCGACGCTGGGCTACCTGCTGTCGGTCGGTGCGTCCTTCGGCGCCGTGGCGGCGGTGTTCGAGTGGGGATGGTTCTCGGACGCTCTGCACGTCGACAAGACGGGCCCGATCATCAGCTTCATGCCGATCATCCTGATGGGCGTGCTCTTCGGCCTCGCGATGGACTACGAGGTGTTCCTGGTCTCGCGGATGCGCGAGGACTACGTGCACGGGAGGCCGGCGCGCGCCGCTGTCGAGTCGGGCTTCGTCGGCTCGGCCAAGGTGGTCACGGCCGCCGCGGTCATCATGTTCTCGGTCTTCGCCGCCTTCGTGCCGGAGGGGGACACCAACATCAAGCCGATCGCGCTCGGGCTCGCCGTGGGCGTCTTCGTCGACGCGTTCATCGTGCGGATGACGCTGGTGCCCGCCGTGCTGCACCTGCTCGGCGACCGCGCCTGGCACATGCCGCGCTGGCTCGACCGCGTCCTCCCGTCCTTCGACGTCGAGGGCGAGGGCCTCACGAAGGAGCTCGCGCTGGCCGACTGGCCGGAGCCCGGATCCACGGACGTGATCGCGGCCGAGGACCTCCGCCTCGACGGACCCGACGGTCCCGTCTACAGCGGCGTCTCGCTGCGGGTCGCTCCCGGCTCCTCCCTCGTGGTCCACGGGCCGCACCGCTCCGGCCGCACCGCGCTGCTGCTGAGCATCGCCGGTCGGCTCGCCCCCGACTCCGGGCGCCTGAAGGTCGCGGGCCTGGTCGTGCCGATCCGCTCCGCCGCCGTGCGCGGCCGGGTCGGGCTGGTGCGCCTCGCCGGAGCCGCCGACCCCGTCGCCGACGTCCGGTCGGCCCTGGAGTCGGCTCCGCCGATCCTGGTGCTCGACGACCTCGACACGGTCACCGACCCGCAGCTGCGCGGCGCGATCCGGGCCGAGCTCGACGCCGCCCGCGCCGCCGACGACGCGTTCACCGTGGTCGCCTCCTCCGTCGACGCCGAGGCGCTCGACGACCTCCTCCCCTCCGACCGCGGCGTGCTCGCGGTCTCGCCCGCGGCCGAGCGCCGCGCGATCGCAAAGGTCCTCTGACAGATGGCTCTCCTCTCCCTCGAACGCCCCCGCGGCGTCAAGAAGGTGTCCTGGCTGACCCTTCTCGGGATCGTCCTGGTCCCCCTCGTCATCGGCGGCCTCCTGGTGTGGGCGCTGTGGAACCCGACCGAGCGACTCGACACGATCACGGCCGCCGTGGTCAACGAGGACACCCCGGTCGAGATCAACGGGCAGACCGTGCCGCTCGGGCGCCAGCTCGCGGCCGGCCTGGTGACGGGCGGCACCGACTCCGCGAGCTCGGACGCCCCCTCCTCCACCCCCTCGGCGAGCGCGACGCCGTCCGCGAGCACGACCCCGGTGCCCAACGTCTCCGGCTCGGACTCGACGGGCAACTTCACCTGGGTCCTCACGGACAAGGACGACGCCGCCAAGGGCCTCGCCGACGGCAGCTACGCGACCGTCGTGACGATCCCCTCGTCCTTCTCCGCCGCCGCCACCTCGTACTCCGGCGACGCCGCGGAGGCGACGAAGGCGACCATCGACATCGCCACCAGCGAGAAGGCCAAGCTCGTCGACGACGCCATCTCGGCCACCGTGACCAGCACCGCCACGTCGCTGCTCAACACGCAGCTGACCACGGCCTACCTCGAGAACGTCTACGTCGGCTTCAACACCCTCAACGAGCAGATCGGCCAGGCGGCCGAGGGCGCGGGCACGCTCGCCGACGGCGCCGACCAGCTCGGCACCGGCGCCTCCACCCTCGCCGACGGCACCAGCAGCCTCGCCGACGGGATCGACGAGCTCGCCACCGGCGCCTCCTCGCTCTCGGACGGCGTCGGGCAGATCGGCACCGGAGCCTCGTCCCTCGCCGACGGCGTGGGGCAGCTGGGCACCGGAGCCTCCGACCTCTCCGGCGGAGTCGCGCAGCTGGCCACCGGTGCGCGCGGCCTCTCCGGCGGAGTGGGACAGCTCGCGACGGGCGCCCGCGACTCGGCGACCAAGACGACCGCGCTGCAGGGCGGCGCCTCCGACCTGGCCGACGGGCTCGACCAGCTGAGGGAGGGAGTGGTGAGGACCGGCGACGGGACCCAGCAGGTCGCCGCCCTCAGCGCCGGCGCCGCCGCCGCCACTGCGGGGACCTTCGAGGCGCTCAGCGCCGCGCTCGAGGGCTGCGAGACGACGCAGTGCCTCGCCGCGCGCGCCGTCATCGCCTCGGCGGGCGGACCCACCGGCGCGACCACCCTCGCCACGACGACCGCGGGAGCCGTCGCCGGGATCGACGCGGGCATCCGCCTCGGCGGCGACGGGCAGCCCTCGCTGATCGACGCGGTCGGGCAGTCCGCCACCGGCGCGCGCACTCTCTCGGGGGGCATCGGACAGCTGTCCGGCGGCCTGACGCAGCTCGCGGACGGCGCGGACGACGCCGCGGACGGAGCGTCCCAGCTCGCCGACGGCCTCGACACCACGGCGGCCGGGTCCGCGCAGCTCGCGACCGGCGCCACCACCGCCGCGGCCGGCGCCCGCGACCTCGCGACCGGCGCGACCACCGCCGCGGGCGGTGCCGCCGACCTCGCCGCGGGAGCCTCCTCCGCCGCCGACGGAGCCGACCAGCTCGCCGACGGCGCGAGCGGGGTCTCGGACGGCGCCGTGCAGCTCGCCGACGGCACCCGCACGCTCGCGACCGGCCTCGACGCCGCGGTCGCGCAGCTCCCGACCTACACCGAGTCGGAGTCGACGAACCTCGCCGACGTCGTCTCGGACCCGGTCGAGAACGCGAGCAGCGCGACCGACCTGTTCGGAGCCTCCAGCGTCCCGTTCTTCGCGACGATCGCCCTCTGGCTCGGCGCCCTCGCGACGTTCCTGGTGCTCGCCGCGTTCTCGCACCGCGCGCTCTCCTCGACCCGCTCCTCCGCCGCGCTCGCCCTCTCCTCCTACGTGCCGGCGCTCGTGATCGGCGTGGTGCAGGGACTCGCGGTCGCGATCGTGATGAGCGGGGTCGCGGGCCTGGAGCCGGGCCGCTGGGTCGGCTTCGCCCTTCTGGCGATGCTCACCGGCGCCTCGTTCGCCGCGGTGAACCAGGGGCTGGTCGCCCTGCTCGGAGGGATCGGCCGCTTCCTCGCGATGGTCGCGGCGGTGATCGCGCTCGGCGCGGGCATCATCTCGACGGTCCCCGGGCTGTTCGACGACGTGCTCGGGTTCCTGCCGCTCTCGGCGGCGCAGAACGCGCTGTCCGGAGTGGTCGAGGGCACCGACGGCACGGCCGGCGCCGTCGTCGGCCTGGTGATCTGGCTGCTGTTCGGCCTGCTGCTCACCGTCGCCGCGATCGCCCGCCGCCGGGTCGTCTCGGTCCGCGCCCTGCACCGCACCGCGGAGGCGTAGGCCGCGCCTCGCGCCACTCCTCCCCCGAACCGGGGACGGGTGGCGCGAGGATCGCGCCACCGCCGCGCCTCTCCGGGCGACCGGTCCCGGCCGGGGCTAGCCTGACGCGATGGAGTCGGAACCGATGGCGATCCGGACGCGACGGGTGTACGGCCCATCGGTCCTGCGGCGCCTCCGCGCCCTCCTCCTGCGGCTCCTCGGCGCCGGCCTCGCGGCCGTGCTCATCCCGTTCGCCGTCCTCGCGGACCGCCGTGGGGTCCTCGACGAGTCGGTGCTCGCGCTCGGCCTCCTCGCCCTCACCGTCGTCATCGGACTGGCCTCGGCGGTCTCGCTCTTCGTCGTCTCCCCCACCCGCGTGATGACGACCGAGACGCAGGTCGTGCTGATGCGCGGCCGCCGCCGCCGCGAGCAGTGGCCCCGCCGGTCGGTCCGCTTCCTCGAGTCCGCCGACGGCGACGGCTTCGTCGCCTGGTGCCGCGGAGACGGAGTCGAGGTCCGCTGCGGCCACTTCCGCCCGGAGGACCTCGCCGCCCTGCTCGCCGACCTCGGCGCCGCCGCCCGCGTCCGCGACGCCCTGCCGCCCGCTCTGGCCGGGCCCGCCTCGGCCGTCCGCTTCCGGCCGCACCGCGCTCCGCTCCAGCGCCGGGCGGTCGCCCTGGTCGTCGTCGCCACGGAGGCGTTCGCCGCCGGCGTCCTGGCCGTCGCCCTCGCGGGATCCCCGTCGGGCGACCGCGCGCAGATCGCGCTGGGGGCGGTCGTCGTGGCGCTCTCCCTCCCGCTCGGGCTGGTCGCCGCGCGGCTGGCGCTGCGGCCCGGGCTGCCGGGCTCGATCGTGGTGTCGGAGTCGGCCATCCAGATCGACGGGCTGATCTTCCCGCTCGAGGCTCTGCGCTCGGTCGTCGCCTCGAGCCCGACGGGGAGCCGGAGCCTCCGCCTGACCCTCACCGAGACGAACGGCCGCATCACGGAGGTCCCCCTCGGGCTGCGGGTGCCGACGCTGCGGCGCGACCAGCTCTTCCCCGACTACCCGCTGCTGCTCGGCGTGCTGCGCGAGCGCACGGCGGGGCTGCTGCGGATCGAGGGCTGAGGCTCAGTCCTCGGCGCCGTCGGCGATGCGCTGGTGGTGGTGGATGACCTCGGCGACGATGAACCCGAGGAACTTCTCGGCGAACGCCGGGTCGAGGTGCGACTCCTCGGCGAGCGCCCGCAGCCGCGCGATCTGGCGCGCCTCGCGCTCGAGGTCCGCGGCGGGCAGCCCGTGCGCGGCCTTCAGCCGGCCGACCTTCTGCGTGAACTTGAAGCGCTCGGCGAGCAGGTGGATCAGCGCCGCGTCGATGTTGTCGATGCTCTGACGGATCTGCACGAGCTCGGCCCGCGCCAGGGACTCCTCGTGCGACGGCTCCTCGTGCGACAGCTCCTCGGTCATGCCCCGACCCTAACGGACCGCCCCCGGACACGACGACGGCCCCTGCCCGGAGTCCGGGAGGGGCCGTCGAGAGGGCCCGGTCAGTCGACCAGGTTGATCTGCACGGGGATGTTGCCGCGGGTGGCGTTGGAGTACGGGCAGAGCTGGTGCGCCGCATCGGCCACCTTCTGCGCGTCCTCGGAGCTCGCCTTCGGCACGTAGACGTCGAGCTCGACCGAGAGGCCGAAGCCGTCGGAGTCGTTCTTCCCGATCGAGACGCTGGCCGAGACGGCCGCGTCGGTCGTGTCGATCTTCAGCTGGCGACCGGCTCCGTGCAGGGCGCTGAGGAAGCAGGCGGAGTAGCCGGCCGCGAACAGCTGCTCGGGGTTGGTCCCCTCGCCGGAGCCGCCGAGCTCCTGCGGGGCGCGGGTGTCGAGGTCGAGACGGTCGTCCTCGGTGCGGACGTGGCCGTCGCGTCCTCCACCGGAGGCGTGGGCGATGGCGGTGTAGAGAGCATCCATCCCCCCATCCCACCACTCGGCCGCCGTGAGTCGGGTGAACGCGGGATGCACGTCCGTGCGTTCTCCCGGGAATCCCCCTCGGGAACGCTCCGGGGAGCGTCAAGCCCCTCCCCCTCGGCGCCCTCCGGGTGTGCGGTGGAGGGACACCGACCCCGACCGGCGCGAGCCGGAGAACGGACACGAGCATGCGAGCACTCACCTGGCAGGGCATCGAGAAGGTCTCGGTCGAGACCGTCCCCGACCCCCGCATCCAGCAGCCGACCGACGCGATCGTCCGGATCACCTCGACCGCGATCTGCGGCTCCGACCTGCACCTCTACCGCCTCCTCGGGCCCTACATCGACCGCGGGGACGTGCTCGGCCACGAGCCCATGGGCGTCGTCGAGGAGGTGGGCTCCGGAGTCACCACCCTGAAGCCCGGCGACCGCGTCGTCGTGCCCTTCACCATCGCCTGCGGCGAGTGCTTCATGTGCCGCCGAGGGCTGCAGTCGCAGTGCGAGACGACGCAGGTCACCGAGTACGGCTCGGGAGCGGCGCTCTTCGGCTACACGAAGATGTACGGCCAGGTCCCCGGAGGGCAGGCCGAGCTGCTCCGCGTGCCGCTGGCCGACTACAACACGATCGTCGTCGGCACGGACCTGCCGGACGAGCGCTACCTCTTCCTCAGCGACATCGTGCCCACTGCCTGGCAGGGCGTGGAGTACGCGCAGGTGCCCGACGGCGGGACCCTGGTCGTCTTCGGACTCGGCCCGGTCGGCCAGTTCGCGGCGCGGATCGGCGCCCACCGCGGCTACCGCGTCCTCGCCGTGGAGCCCGTCGCCGAGCGGCGCGCGATGGCCGAGCGGTACGGCGTCGAGACGTTCGACCTGTCCGACGACATCGCCGCCCAGCTGCGCGACCTCACGGACGGGCGCGGCCCCGACTCCGTCGTCGACGCGGTCGGCATGGAGGCGCACGGCTCGCCGGTCGGCTCGTTCGCGCAGTCGATGGCGGGGCTCCTGCCCGACCCGATCGCCCGCAAGGCGATGGACACGGTCGGCGTCGACCGCCTCGCCGCGGTGCACGCCTCCCTCGACCTGGTGCGCCGCGGCGGCACCGTGTCGCTGAGCGGGGTCTACGGCGGAGAGGCCGACCCGATGCCGCTGAAGTCGATGTTCGACAAGCAGGTGACGGTGCGGATGGGCCAGTGCAACGTGAAGCGCTGGATCGACGACCTGCTGCCGCTGGTCGAGGACTCCTCCGATCCGCTCGGCGTGATGGACCTCGTGACCCACCGGGCGCCGCTCGAGGACGCTCCGGCCCTCTACGAGACCTTCCAGAAGAAGGAGGACGGCTGCATCAAGGTCGTCCTGCACCCCTAGCCGGGGAACAGCGAAGGCGGCGCCCCCCGAGGGGAGCGCCGCCTTCGCGGTACTGCCGAGACCTACTTGAAGACGTCCTTGACGTCCTCGCCGGCCTTCTTGGCCGAGGCCGCGGCCTGGTCCTTCTGGCCTTCGGCCTTCAGGCTGTCGTCGTTCTTGTGGTCGCCCAGGGCTTCCTTCGCCTTGCCGGCGATGTCCTGAGCGGCGTTCTTGATCTTGTCATCGAGCCCCATGGTGGTGCCTCCTTCGCTGATCGTTGGCACGACCGTAGGACCGGGAACTGCCCGCTTCCTGGGAGCGGGAAGGGGCTTGCCCGGGCGCCCGCTGGACTGCGATGATTCGCGCCCTCGACCGGGGCGGGCCGGCCGAGGGCGCGGGATCAGGTCGCCGGGGTGGCGGACTCGGACGGAGCGGACTGCGAGGGCGCGTTCGTGGGCGTCTGCGACGATCCGTCGTCGGCGCTGGTGGGCACCGCGCTCCCCGACTGGTACGGCGTCTGGGCGTCGCCGGTGCAGCCGGCCAGCAGGCCGATCGTCAGGGCGGAGGCGCCGAGCGCCCCGAGGACCCGTGCGGCGCTCACTTGCCCGTCACCGCGTCCTTGACGGCCCCCACCGCCTTCTCGACGATGTTCGGCTTCGGGTCGGTGCCGTAGAGGCGCTCGTCCGGCTGCGTGGGCGGGGGCATCGGGACGTTGCCGCCGGGCTCCGCGACGCGGTAGCTGAACTCTCCCTTGCCGTCCGGGGTCGGGCCCGAGGCCCAGCTGCCCTCGGAGGCCGCTGCTCCGTCCGAGAAGTTGATGTACTCGTACGACACGGAGCGCTCCTCCTTCGAGATCGGGAAGTTCGAGGGCACGGGCAGGTCCTCCCGGCCCTCCGCGCGCAGCTCGGCGGCCGCCGCGATCCACTGGTTCTGGTGCATGGTGTCGCGGGCCAGGAGGAACGACAGGAGGTCGCGCACGCCGTGGTCGTCGGTCATGTGGTAGAGCCGGGCGACCTGGAGCCGACCCTGCATCTCCGCGTTCGCGTTGGCGGTGAAGTCGGCCAGCAGGTTGCCGCTGGCGGTGATGTAGGAGCCCTGCCACGGGTTGCCCATGCTGTCGACGGGGCGCGCGCCGGCGCCGGCCACGATGGCGTGCTGCACGTCGGAGCCGCCGATGACCGCCGCGAGCACGGGGTCCTTCTTCATCGCGTCCTCGGACTGCTCGACCGGGGCCTTCTCGAGCAGCTGGGCGATCATCACGGCGATCATCTCGACGTGGCCGAACTCCTCGGCGCCGATGCCGAAGAGCAGGTCCCGGTACTTGCCCGGGTCGTGGGCGTTCCAGGCCTGGAAGCCGTACTGCATCGCCACGGTGATCTCGCCGTACTGGCCGCCGAGCACCTCCTGGAAGCGGCGGGCGAAGACCGCGTCGGGCTTCGAGGGCGTGGACGTGAACTGGAGTTCCTGACGGTGGAAGAACATGACTGGTTGCCTTTCCGGGGTAGCCGGGCGGATCCGGGTGCGGACGTCCGATGTCTGTCCTCTCGACGGTAGGGAGCCCTGTTCGCGGGTCAGAAGGGGCTTGACGCGGTGGCGGAGCAGTCGATCCACGGGCTCTCGGGCCCCGCCCTCGTGGGCGCGGGATGGTAGCCCCAACAGGGGGTCAGCCGCTATGCCCTTCCCGGTACTCGAGGGCCCGAACAGACTGGCGACGCCGGCACGCATTCATTCCCCACTCGATCCTGGAAGGGACAGACGATGTCGAACATCGATCCCGCTTCACCTCCGTTCGGAGACGGCGCCGCGAACTTCGGCGCGACCGAGACCCCCATCGACAGCGGGGCGCACGTCGCCTCCACGGACACCTCCTCCCGCTCCTCCTCGGGCAGCACGGCCGACTCCGCGAAGGAGAAGGCGAGCGCCGCCGCGGGCACCGCCAAGGACCAGGCCGGCGCCGTCGCCGGCGACGCCAAGCAGGCCGCGAGCGAAGTGCTCTCGACCGGCAAGGACGAGGCCGCCAACATGGTCCAGGAGGCCAAGGTCCAGGTCAAGGACCTCTACGACCAGAGCCGCACCCAGCTCACCGAGCAGGCCCACGCCCAGAAGGAGAACGCCGCCAAGGGCGCCCGCGCCTTCAGCGACGACCTGACCGCGCTGGCCAACGGCGAGGGCGGCAGCGACAACGCCGCGGCGAAGCTCGTCTCCCAGGCGGCCACCCGCGTGCAGGGTGTGGCCTCGTGGCTCGAGAACCGCGACCCGTCCGAGCTCCTCGACGACGTCCGCGCGTTCGCCCGCCGCCGCCCGGGTGCCTTCATCCTCATCGCCGCGGCGACGGGACTCGTCGGCGGGCGCCTCATCCGCGCCCTGACCGCCGAGGCGAAGGACGAGAAGGAGGCGACGAGCACCCGCACCGACGGGCCCGAGTTCGACGCCCCCGCCTCGACCACCGCGTACTCCGACGCCTCCGCGTACGACGCGCCCGTCGCGTCCGCCTACGGCACCGTCGGCTCGAGCTCCCTCGAGCGCGACTACGCGCCGACCGAGCCCGTCGCCGACCCGCTCGACGGCGGCTTCCCGAACGGCGGCCGGCTGTGACCGACCCGACGGGCGTCCACCGCTCGACGGAGACGCCCGACCAGCGGGCCGGGTCGACGTCTCTGGGCGATCTGCTCGGCGAGGTCTCGCGCGACCTCTCCACGCTGATCCGCCAGGAGATGGCCCTCGCCAAGGCCGAGCTCAAGGAGTCCGCCGGCAAGGCGGGCAAGGGAGCGGGCCTCCTCGGCGGGGCGGGCTACGCCGCGCTGATGGCCGTGCTCTTCCTCTCGATCGCCCTCTGGTGGGGCCTGGGCACTCTGATCGGCAACGGCTGGTCCGGAGTGGTCGTGGCCGTCATCTGGGCGATCGTGGCCGCGATCCTCTACGCGGTGGGCCGCAAGAGCCTGAAGCAGGTCGACGGCGCTCCCGAGACGGTCGACTCCCTCAAGAAGATTCCCGACACCCTCAAGCCGAACGGGGCAGGACGATGACGTACGACGCAGGACAGAACAAGACACCCGAGGAGATCCGGGCGGACATCGAGCGCACGCGCCTCGAGCTGGGCGGGGACGTCGACGCGCTGGCCGAGAAGGTCAGCCCGTCCGCCATCGCGCAGCGTCAGACCGACAAGGTCAAGTCGGCCGTGGGCTCCGTCCGCGACCGCGTGATGGGCTCGGCGCACGACGCCTCCGACTCGCTCTCGAGCGGTGCGGGCTCGGCGAAGGCCAAGGCCGAGGGCAACCCGTTCGCCGTGGGGCTCATCGCCCTCGGCGCCGGACTCCTCGTCGCCTCGCTCATCCCCGCCTCCAGCAAGGAGAAGGAGGCGGCGAGCCGCGTCAAGGAGCAGGCCCAGCCGGTCGTCGACAAGGTGACCGACGCGGCCAAGGAGGCGGCGAGCGAGCTCCGCGAGCCCGCGCAGCAGGCCTTCGCCTCCGTCAAGGAGACCGCGACCGACGCCGCGCAGAACGTCAAGGAGGCGGGCACCTCCGCCACCGACGACGTGAAGGACTCGGCCCGCGAGGCCAAGCACGCCGTCCAGGAGGACGTGCAGCACTGATCCGTCGGCGCTGACAGGGCGGTGGGCCTCCGGGCCCGCCGCCCTTCGTCGTGCCGCCGGGAATACACCGCCGCCCGCGCTCCTTGCCCTCCGTATGCGATCGATCGTCTACTCCCGCACCGGTGACTCCTCCGTCCTCTCCCTCGTCGACCGGGAGGAGCGGGCGCCGGGCGCCGGCGAGGTCCGCGTCCGCGTCCTGGCGTCGGGCGTGAATCCGACCGACTGGAAGGCGCGCGCCGACGGCGACCTCGCGTTCGACGAGGTCGTGCCGAACCAGGACGGTGCCGGTGTCGTCGAGGCGCTGGGCGAGGGCGTCGAGGGCCTGGCCGTCGGCGACCGGGTCTGGATGTACCTCTCCGCGCACCGCCGCCCCACCGGCACCGCGCAGGAGTCGGCGGTGCTCGCCGCCGAGCACGTCGTGCGCCTGCCCGAGGGCGTCGGCACCGACGTCGCCGCGAGCCTCGGCGTCCCCGCGATGACCGCCCACCGCGCCCTCACCGTGCACGAGCACGGCCCCTCCCGCCTCGCCCCCGGCGCCCTCGCCGGCCGCACCGTCCTGGTCCAGGGCGGCGCCGGAGCCGTCGGGCACGCCGCGATCCAGCTCGCGGTCTGGGCCGGGGCGACCGTCATCGCGACGGTGAGCAGCGACTCCAAGGAGCGGCTCGCCCGTGCGGCCGGTGCGCAGCACGTGCTGCAGTACCCGGACGACGCCCTCGCCGACCGGATCCGCGAGCTCGCCCCCGAGGGCGTCCAGCACGTGGTCGAGGTCGCACCGGCTCAGAACGCCGCGCTCGACGTCGAGGTGCTCGCCAACCACGGCAGCATCGGGTACTACGCGAACAACAACGGCGACGAGTTCACCGTGCCGATCGTCGCGAGCTTCGCGAAGAACGCCCGCTGGCAGGGCCTGCTGCTCTACACCGAGGGCGAGGAGGCGCTGCAGGCCGCGGCCGAGGACATCACCGCGGCGCTCGTCGACGGCGCGCTCCCGGTGGGCGAGGAGGCGGGCCTCCCGCTGACCTGGTTCCCGCTCGAGGAGACCGCGGCCGCCCACGACGCGGTCGAGCAGGGCGCGACGGGCAAGGTGCTCATCCGCGTCGCCGACTGACCGGGAGGGCTCGCCTCCGATCGACGACCGGCCGGATCATCCCCGGAGCGGGGGCGAGCCCGGGACGGTCGAGCGGTCGGCCAGGCCGGCCACGAGCTCGGCGAGCGCCTCCTCCGCCGTGCGGGTCGGCGCCCAGCCGAGCTCGGCGCGGGCGCGCTCGGTCGACATCACCGGGACGTTGCCCGCGATGTCGAGCCAGCCCGCGTCGGTGCGCTGCAGGCGCAGGTACCAGGTCGCGGTGACGACGGAGCGGAGCAGCCCGAACGGCACCGTGACCAGGCGGGCGCCGAAGGCGTGCGCCAGCCGCTCCGGAGTGAGGACCGGCTCGGCCGCGATGTTGAAGGCCCCGCCGGCGCGCCGGTCGAGCGCGCGCCAGAAGGCGTCGGCCACGTCGTCGGCGTGCACGCCCTGGAAGACGATGCTCCGCGGCAGCGGCAGGACCGGGATCCGGACCGCCTTCAGCCACCGCGTCGGGTAGTGGGGACCGGCGAAGAGCCCGGCGATCTCGGTCGCGGCTCCGCGCTGGAAGACGAGCCCTGGGCGCAGGCGTGTGACGACGATCTCGGGGTGCCGCTCCTCGAAGGCGTCGAGCTGCCGCTCGTTCGCGGCCTTGTGGCGGCTGTAGGTCGAGGTGTGCAGGCCGCCCGTGGGCCAGTCCTCGGTCACCCGGATCGACTTCGGCGCCGCGCTGTAGGCACCCACGGACGAGGCGACGGCGACCTGGCCGACTCCCGCGGCGGCGACCGCCTCGAGCACGGCCGCGGTGCCTCCGACGTCGACCAGCCGCTGGAACGGCTCGTCGTGGCTGGGCTGCAGCGCCCAGGCGAGGTGCACGACGGCGTCGACGCCGGCGAAGGCCTCGCGGAGCCGCCGCGGGGCGACGCTCGACGCGAGGTCGATCTCGACCCAGCGCACGTCGCGGTACTCCTCCGAGCGGAGCCGAGGGGCCCGGCGGGCGATGCCCACGATCTCCTCCACCCCGGCTTCGCCGTGCAGGCGCCGCAGCAGCGCCGTCCCCAGGTTGCCGGTCGCCCCGACGATCGCGATCCGCATGGCGTCATCCCTCCGGGAGCGGCGCACGCCGACCCCCTCCTCCGAGGCTAGGCAGGGGCGCCGCCGCGGAGGAGCCGCTTGACAGCGGGCACGACGGGACGCTCGGCGGGGACCGCCGGCGGCCGGCGGGGTGAACGCTCCTCCCCAGGGTGGATGCGGCCTAGACCACGGCGGGAGCGGGCGCATCCCCCCGCGCGGCCGGCCGCCGATCCCTAGCCTGGGACGATGCTGCCGACACCGCCCCGCCGCGTCCTCCCCGTGCGACACGAGGTCGAGGGCGTCACGCTGCGGACGGTCGACACCGGTCCGGCCGGAGCGGGCGCGGTGTTCGTCCTGATCCACGGGATCGGGATGTCGCACCACACCTTCTCGCCGCTCGCCGCCCGCCTGAAGCGGCACGGCCGGGTGATCGGCGTCGACCTCGCCGGCTTCGGCGCGAACGCGCGACCGCGGCGGAGGATCGGCCTCGAGGACCACGCGCGGCAGGTCGAGCAGGTCCTCCGCGGACTGGGCGTCTCGCGCGCGGTCGTCGTCGGGCACTCGATGGGTTCGCAGGTGGCGGTCGAGCTGGGGCTGCGCGCGCCCGGCCTGGTCGACGGCGCGGTGCTCATCGGGCCGGTGGTGGATCCGCAGCGGCCCGGAGCGGTCCGCCAGGGGCTCGCGCTGCTGCGGGACTGCCTCGGCGAGCCGGTGGGCGTCGACGCGATCCTGCTGGCCGACTACCTGCGCGGCGGCCTGCGCTGGTACCTGCGCCAGCTGCCCGAGATGCTGAGGCATCCGGTGCAGGAGCGCGTCGCCCGGCTGGAGGTGCCGGTCCTCGTCGCCCGCGGCCGCGACGATCCGATCGCCACCCGTGACTGGTGCGAGCGGCTCACGGCCCACGCGCGCGAGGGGCGGCTCGTCGAGTTCGCCGGCTCGCGCCACGTCGTCCCCCGCACCGAGCCCGGAGCGCTCGCCCGCGAGATCCTCCGCTTCGCCGCCGCGCTCGGCGAGAGGCCCGCCGCCCCGCTCCCCCTCCGGTCGGAGCCGGCCGCATGAGCCGGCTCCGGCGCCTGGTCCGCGACGCCGTCTGGTGGATCCGCGACTACGCCTACGCCGTCGCCTGGCAGGTGCGCGGCGTCCTCTCGCGCCGTGCCCCGGACGACTACCTCGACGGCGACCGGCGGCCCGTCGTGGTCCTGCCGGGGATCTGGGAGACCTGGTCCTTCCTCCGCCCGATCATCGATCCGCTGCACGAGCGCGGGCACCCTCTCCACGTGCTGACGAGCCTCGGCCGCAACGGCCGCCCGGTCGCCCGGACGGCCGAGGACGTGGCCGCCTACCTCGCCGAGCACGGGCTCCGCAACGTGGTGATCGTCGCCCACAGCAAGGGCGGGCTGATCGGCAAGTACGTGATGACCGAGCTCGACCCGGACGGCCGGGTCGACCGGATGGTCGCCGTGGCGACCCCGTTCGGCGGCTCCCGCTACGCGCCCTACCTGGTCCTCCGGAGCCTGCGCGCCTTCTCGCCGCGCGACGCCACGACCCTGCTGCTGTCGAGCCGCTCCGGAGCGAACGCGCGGATCACCTCCGTGTTCGGCCTCTTCGATCCGCACATCCCCGAGGGCAGCATGCTCGAGGGCGCGGTCAACGTCCGGATCGAGACCGGCGGGCACTTCCGCATCCTGAGCGACCCCGAGACGCTCACCGCGGTCGTCACGGCGGTCTCGGCGGAGGAGCGCGCCGACGGAGAGGCGCCCTGACGACGGCGGAACCCCTGACGACTCCGTAGCAACCCGCGTCGCCGCGGCGGAACCCCCTGGCGCCTCCGGCCCGCGAGGCGGAGCGTGGAGCCATGCCCGCCTCCTCCACCGGCCCGACCGAGCTCCTCCTCGTCCGTCACGGCGAGAGCCTCGCCAACATCGCGGCGAGCGCCGCCGAGGCCTCGGGGGCTCACGAGATCGCCGTCGACCGCCGCGACCCCGACGTCGAGCTCTCCCCCGCCGGCGAGGAGCAGGCGCGCGCGCTCGGCCGCTGGCTGGCCGAGGAGGCGCGGCCCGCCTCCGCCTGGACGTCGCCCTACCGCCGCGCCTCCGCGACCGCGCGTCTCGCCCTCGGCGAGGCCGGCATCGACCTGCGGCTGCGCCCCGACGAGCGCCTGCGCGACCGCGACCTCGGCGTCACCGACCGCCTCACCTCCGCCGGCGTGCGGGCCCGGATGCCCGAGGAGGCGGCGCGGCGCGAGTGGCTCGGCAAGTTCTACTACCGGCCGCCGGGAGGCGAGGCCTGGACGGACCTCGCGCTCCGCGTCCGCGCCTTCGTCGACCACCTCGCCGTCGCCGCGCCTCCCGGGCCGGCGATCCTCTTCTGCCACGACGCGGTCGTCCTCGTCCTCCGCTACGTCCTCGAGGGCCTCTCCGAGCACGAGCTGCTCGACATCGGCGCCTCGACGCCCGTCGCCAACGGCTCCGTCACCCGTCTCGTCCGCGACGGCGGCGCGTGGCGCCTCGACCTCTTCAACCGCACGTCCCACCTCGAGCGCTCCGGCACCCCCGTCACCCGGCACGACGACCGCGCGGACGGAGAAGGAGACCCTCATGAGTGACCTCGTCTCCCGCGCCCTGCTCGAGCAGCGCTGGCCCCTCCCGGAGCCCGGAGGCTCGAAGCACTCCCGCGGCGACGTGGTCGTCGTCGGCGGCGCCCGCAAGACGCCCGGCGCCGCGATCCTCGCGGGGACCGCCGCGCTGCGGACCGGCGCGGGGCGCATCACGCTCTGCGTCGCCGAGTCGGTCGCGTCGGCCACCGCGGTCGCGCTGCCGGAGTGCGGAGTGGTCCCGCTCGCGGAGACCCGGACCGGCTCCGTCTCGGGCCGCGGGCTCGACGTCCTGGCCGGCGAGCTCTCCTCCGCCGACGTCGCCCTGATCGGACCCGGCCTGGACGACCCGCGCGCGACCGCCGCGACCCTGCGGGCCCTCGCTCCGCTCCTCGACGACGTGCCGGCTGTGCACCTCGACGCCTTCCCGCTCGGAGTCCTGCCCGGGCAGCGCCGTCTCGCACGGAGGCTCGCGGGCCGGCTCCTGCTGACCCCGAACTCGGAGGAGGCGTCCCGGCTCCTCGGCGAGGAGGTCGACGACGTCGAGCGGGCCGCCCTCGCGGTCGCCGAGCGCTACGGCGCGGTGGTGAGCCTGTTCAACACGATCGCCTCGCCCGACGGCGACGCGGTGCGGATCGAGGGCGAGCACCCCGGGCTGGCCACCGCGGGCAGCGGCGACGTGCTCGCCGGAGCGACGGCGGGCCTGCGCGGGCGCGGCGTCGACCCGATGGGCGCGGCCGCGTGGGGCGCGTTCCTGCACACGGAGGCGGACACGCGCCTCTCCGCGCGGATCGGCCCGGCCGGGTACCTCGCGAGCGAGATCCCGGGGGAGTTCCCGCGCGTGCTGGCGGGCTGAGCGGCGCGGGTGCACTGAGGACGGCAGTCGTTCCGAGGCGGGCCGGCGGTGCGAGCGCCCCGGACCGAGCCGGCGGCGTGAGCGGCGGCGATCACCGTGACCGCGGCGTCGACCTCAGTGCGCGACGTCGGCGACCGAGAACGCCACTCCCGGCGTGATCAGGATCGAGGTCTCGCGGGGCTCGCCCTCGCCCTGGTTCACCGTGATCCAGCGCGACGCGGAGCCGTCCAGGGCGCGGTCGATGCTCTCGCGCACCTCCGCGGCCGACGTCTCGCTCAGGCTGAACGGCGCTCCGCCGTAGATGATCTCGACGCGCTTCACAGCATGCTCTCCTCGCTCTGACGGGCGGTCCCGTGGGGCTCCTCGCTGATCCGCAGCCCGTGCGCCGTGTGCGAATCGGCGAGCAGCTGGCGGATCCAGTCCGGGTTGATGTTCGGGGCACGGCCGCCGTGGTACTTGAAGCGCAGCGGAATGGCGGGGTGCAGCCAGATCGAGGTGCGTCCGTCGCCGACCGCCTGCGAGTCCTTCCACGAGAAGTAGAAGGACTCGTTGCGCGCGAGCTTCGAGCCGATCACGATCTGCAGGTGCGCCAGCAGACGGTCGTCGAAGTCGGCCTCGAGGGTCGAGTCGTAGATCAGTCGCCCCATCAGGCGGTTCTCCGTTCGGGAAGTCGCCCGTCCGCGAAGGGTCGGGCGGAGTCGTGAGTGTCGATCCTACCGGCGCCCCGGATGCTCACCAGGAGTCGTCCTCGCCGTGGAACTGCGGGATCTCGGTGTCGACAGCGGAGAGCGGCCCGGCGCCGCCGTCCTCCTCGGCCACGGGGTGCGAGACGCCCAGACGGGCCGTCTCGCGGGTGAAGCGCTCGACGAGCTCCTCGTCGAGCAGTTCCTCGGCTCCGTCGTCCTCGGACTCCGAGAACAGCTGGCTCGCCGGTCCGATCAGCAGCGCCGCCCGTCCGGGCCGGCCGGACTCCTGGCGGATCGGGATGTCGACCGTGATCGACCCCTTGGTGAGCGCCAGCGCCTCCGCGTAGGCCAGCAGCGACCGCGCGATGGCGGTACCCGTCAGCACGGAGCTGCCGGCGTAGTGGATGCGTTCCATGCCTCCTTCCTACTCCTCGGGCGGCCGCCCGGTCAGCGGTTGCGCGGTCGAGGGAGGGAGCGCTAGCGCCGCGTCGATCCGGCGGTCGAGCGCGTCGCGGACGGCCGGCCACTCGGCCGCGAGGATCGAGTGGACGGCCGTGTCGCGCCACGAGCCGTCGGCCCGCCGCTGGTCGTGGCGGAGCACCCCCTCGAACACGGCGCCGAGGCGGAGGATCGCGGCCCGCGAGCGCGCGTTCACCGCATCCGCCTGGAGCTTCACCCGCTCGTAGCCGCTGTCGAAGGCGAGTCCGAGCACCAGCCGCTTCGCCTCCGGGTTCACGACGGTGCCCCACGTCTCGGGCGCGTAGGCCGTCCAGCCGAGGTGGGCCGCCTCGCGCGTCTCGTCGAAGTCGGCCAGCGAGGTCGTGCCGACGACGCGCCCCTCCTGCAGCACGGCGAACGGCAGGCCCGTGCCCCAGGGGTAGTAGCGGTCGACGAAGGCGCGGAACTCCTCCGGGGTGCCGGGGAGGCCGGCGGGTCCTCCTCCGTAGCCGCCGGCGAACACCGCCGGATGCCCGATCGCCCGCCCGAGCGGCTCGACGTGGTCGGCGGCGAGCGGCTCGAGGACGATCGAGCGGCCGACGAGCGTGACGGGACCGGGGCGGCGGGGACTGCTCATGCGATCAGTGTGGGGCACCGTGCCAGCATGGCTCCATGAGCACCGCCGCGCTGTTCGAGTCCGCCGCCGCCGCCCTCGTCGGCCTGCTCGCGCAGGTGCGGGAGGACCAGTGGGAGCAGCCGGGGCTCGGTGCCTGGGACGTCCGCGGCCTCGCGGGACACGCGTCGCGGGCGGTGCTGACGGTCGAGGCGTACCTCCTCGCTCCGGAGCCGCCCGAGCCGACCATCGAGGACGCGCTCGACTACTACGCCGCGCTGGCCGGGAACGTCGCCGACCCCGCGGCGGTGGCGCGGCGCGGGGTCGAGGCTGGGCTGCTGCTCGGCGACAGGCCGGCTCAGGCGCTGGCGGAGGCGGCGGGCCGCGCGGTCGAGCTGGTCGCCGCCCAGCGTCCCGGCCGCCTCGTCGCCGTGGGCGGCCACGCGATCGAGCTGGACGAGTACCTCCGGACCCGGCTGCTCGAGCTGGTCGTGCACACGCTCGACCTCTCGCGGGCCACCGGGATCCCGCACGCGCTGCCCGGCGAGGCCGTCGAGGCGTGCTGCGCGCTGACCGGCGGGCTGGCCGCTCGATCCGGACGCGGCGAGGAGCTCCTGCTCGCGCTGAGCGGGCGGGAGCCCCTCGCCGCGGGGTTCTCGGTGGTGTGAGGGCGCCGGCCCTCCGGCTGCGGGTTCTGCGCGGCGCCGGCCCTCGGGGCACCGGGTCCTCCGTGGTGAGGGCGCCGATCCTCGGGCCGCGGGTTCTACGTGGTGCCGGCTCTCAGGCCACGGCGAGAGCGGCGACCGGCGACACCTTCGTGGCGCGGCGGGCGGGCAGCACGGCCGCGACGACCGTGATCACGACACCGACCACGAGCACCGCCACCAGGATCGGCACCGGGACGGTCGGCGGGATCAGTCCGATGCCCGGCAGCGAGCCGAACACCGAGATCGCGCCGCACCAGCCGTAGACCACGCCGAGCACGATGCCGAGCACCGCGGCAGCGATGATCATCTGCGCCGCCTCCAGCACCACCATCGACCGCACCTGCGAGCCGGTGAAGCCGAGCGCGCGGAGCAGGCCCAGCTCGCGCCGGCGCTGCAGCACGCTGAGCGACAGCGTGTTGACCATGCCGACGGCGGCCAGGACGACCGAGAAGCCGAGCAGGACGCTCATCACCGCGGTGCTCACCTGGATGAACTGCTCGAACGCCGCGATCACCTCGGGGTTCGTCTCGCCCGAGCGCTCCATGATCGTGCCGAACGTGGCGGCGGCGACCGCGAACATCGTGACCAGCGACACTCCGATGACCAGTCCGATGACGGCGCGGGCGCTGCGCGCCGGATTGCGGACGGCGTTGGCGGACGCCAGTCGGGCGACGGGGCCCCGGCCGAAGGCGCGGCCCACGAGGGCCGTGAGCGGAGGGAGCAGGACGGGCGCCCCGAGGATCACGCCGGTGAAGGACGCCATGCCTCCGACCAGCCCGAGGAGGACGCCGCCGGGGTTGGCGAGCCCGAGGACGACACCGGCGGCGAGCAGCAGCGCGCCGACCACGACGAAGACGATCGCCGTGACGTTGCGGGCGGTGCGGCCGCGCAGCTCCTCGTAGCGGGGCTCGGCGGAGGATCCGGCGGCCTGCGACGGCGCGACCGCGAGCACGCGGCGCGATCCGGACCACGAGGCGATGACTGTCGAGGCGACCACGGCGATCAGCGGCAGCACGAGGCCGGGCGAGACGAGCGGGTAGTCGAAGCGGGGCAGGGTGCCGCTCCGGATGGCGAGCTCCGCGGCGAGCGCCACGAGAGCGACGCCGGCGACCAGGCCGATCGCCGCTCCGAGGAGCCCCTGCAGGAGGCCCGTGCGGACGATCCCGCTGCGCAGCGACCGGCCGGAGGCGCCGAGCAGGCGCAGCAGGGCGATCTCGCGGGTGCGCCCGGCGATGACGGTCGAGACCGCGTTGGCCGTGACGATCCCGCCCACGAACACCGCGATGCCGAAGAAGACGGCGCCGACCATCCCGAGCATGAGGGCGACCTGGCCGATGCCGTCGATCCCCGCCGCCGCGAAGGCCGCGACCATGTCGGCGATGACCTGCACCAGCACGGCGCCGAACGCCGCGGCGAGTGCGGCGACGGTGACGATGGCGCCCCCGCCCTGGCTCGAGCCCGTGCGCACGCCGCTCACGCCGCGCCCTCCATCGTGAGCATCGCGCGCGAGATCTCCTCGGCGCTCATCCCGCGGCGGTCGTCGACGACGGCCCCGTCGCGGAGGAAGACGATGCGGTCGGCGTAGGCCGCCGCGATCGGGTCGTGGGTGACCATGGCGATCGACTGGCCGTACTCGCGGGTGGAGGCCCGGAGCAGGCTGAGGACCTCGCGGCCGGTGCGCGAGTCCAGGTTGCCGGTGGGCTCGTCGGCGAAGATCAGCTGCGGCCGGGTGGCGAGGGCGCGGGCGATCGCCACGCGCTGCTGCTGCCCGCCCGAGAGCTCGTGGGGCCGGTGCGTGAGGCGCTCGCGGAGCCCGAGGGACTCGATCAGCCGGGCGATCCACTGCTCCTCGTCGCCGGTCACGGAGCGGCCGTCGAGCTCGAACGGGAGGCGGATGTTGCCGCGCACGTCGAGCGTGGGGACGAGGTTGAAGGCCTGGAAGACGAAGCCGACGCTGCGGCGGCGGAGCACGGTCAGCTCGGCGTCGCTCATCGAGGTGATCTCGGCGTCCCCGAGGAACACGCGGCCGGAGGAGGCGGTGTCGAGGCCGGCGAGGACGTGCATGAGCGTCGACTTGCCGGATCCGCTGGGGCCCATCACCGCGGTGAACTCGCCCCGCTCGATCGAGAGCGTGACGTCGTCGAGGGCGACGACGGGCGGCGTGCTGCCGTAGAGCTTGCGCACGCCCTCGACGCGCGCCACGACGGAGGAGGTCTGGTTCTGCATGTCCTCGACGCTACGGAGGCACCCGTGTCGCCGGCGTCGTCCGCAGTGGCTCGCGGCGTCATCCCTCCGGCGGACCCGCGGTGGTCCTGCGGGGTCAGCGGGGCCGGAGCCCCGCCCGGCGGAGGGCGAGGGCCGCCAGCGCGGCGGTGACGGCGGGGTCACCGGTCCGCCAGCCCGCGGCGGCGTCCGGGTGCGCGGCGAGGATGTCGCGGGGGGACGCCTGGGTGAGCGCGCGCAGGGCCAGCAGCTCGGTTCCGCCGCCGGTCGAGCCGAGGGCGCGCAGCTCGGCGGTCCGGCGGGCGAAGCGGAGCCGGGGCCGGAGCCAGAGCACGGCCAGGAGCAGGAGCGGGAGGCCCCCGACGGCGAGCCCGGCGACCACGGCCAGGGCGCTCGCGAGCTGCTGCTGGTCGCGTCCGGCGGCGGCGAGCACGGAGCCGGCCCCGCTCGCCTCGTCGAACGGAGCGCGCACGGCGTCGCCGAGCAGGGGGATGCCGCCGAGGGTGGTCCCGGCGTCGCTCATGGTCGAGCCGAAGCCGCTGCCGGCGCTCTCGAGCCGACGGCCGATCTCGGCCAGGCCGGCGATCAGCGAGCCGACCGCGATCCCCGCGGCGATCGCCACGACGGCCACGCCGAGAGCGAGGGCGTCGGCCAGGATCTGCCGCGCGCGGACGGCCGGGAGGTCGGCGTAGATCTGCATGCGCCGATTATCCGGCGCGCTCGGCGGCGTTCGTGTCCACACCGGAGGCAGGATTCGTCGAGAGGGCCCGGGATCCGCGTCACTCCGCGAGGTCCCCGATGTTCTTGCTCCGTTGTGACCACGTCGGCCGCCTCCGAGAGGGCTGCCCGACCCGGCTCCTCGCCGCTTCTAGTCGAGCAGGTCGTGCAGCACGACGACCTGCTCGCGCTCCGGCCCGACGCCGATCGCCGAGAACCGGGCACCGCTCATCGCCTCGAGCGCGCGCACGTAGTCCTGCGCGGTCTGCGGCAGGTCCGAGAACTCGCGGCAGCCGGAGATGTCCTCCTGCCAGCCGGGGAACTCCTCGTAGATCGGCTTCGCGTGGTGGAAGTCGCTCTGCGAGACCGGGACCTCGTCGTGGCGCACGCCGTCGACGTCGTAGGCGACGCAGACGGGGATGGTCTCGAGGCCCGAGAGCACGTCGAGCTTGGTGAGGACGAAGTCGGTGACCCCGTTGATCCGCGCCGAGTAGCGGGCGATCGGGGCGTCGTACCAGCCGCAGCGGCGCGGGCGGCCGGTCGTGGTGCCGAACTCGAAGCCCTGCCGGCGGAGGTACTCGCCCCACTCGTCGAAGAGCTCGGTCGGGAACGGGCCGGCGCCGACGCGGGTCGTGTACGCCTTGATGACCGCGATGACGCGGTCGATGCGGTTCGGCGCGACTCCGGAGCCGGTGGCCGCTCCTCCCGAGGTCGCGTTGGAGGAGGTGACGAACGGGTAGGTGCCGTGGTCGACGTCGAGCATCGTGGCCTGGCCGGCCTCGAACAGCACCGTCCTGCCGGCGTCGAGCGCCTGCGAGAGGACCAGCGACGTGTCGGCGACCATCGGGCGAAGCCGCTCGGTGTACTGCAGCAGGTCCTCCAGCACCTGCTCGACCAGGATCGCGCGGCGGTTGTAGACCTTCACCAGCAGGTGGTTCTTCTGGTCGAGGGCGCCCTCGACCTTCTGGCGGAGGATGTTCTCGTCGAAGAGGTCCTGGATGCGGATGCCGACGCGGTTGATCTTGTCGGCGTACGCCGGGCCGATGCCGCGGCCGGTGGTGCCGATCTGGCGCTTGCCGAGGAAGCGCTCCGTCACCTTGTCGAGGGTGCGGTGGTAGCTGGTGATGACGTGCGCGTTGGCGCTGACGAGCAGCTTCGACACGTCGACGCCGCGGGCGCTCAGCGCCTCGAGCTCGTGGAACAGCACCTCGATGTCGACGACGACGCCGTTCGCGATGACCGGGACGACGCCCGGGGTGAGGATGCCGGAGGGGAGCAGGTGCAGGGCGTACTTCTCGTCGCCCACGACGACGGTGTGCCCGGCGTTGTTGCCCCCGTTGAACTTCACGACGTAGTCGACGCGGCTGCCGAGGAGGTCGGTGGCGCGTCCCTTGCCCTCGTCGCCCCACTGGGCGCCGGTGATGACGATTGCTGGCATGGCGTGTCCTTCTCGACGGGAGGGGCGGGGGTGGGCGGGTGCGGCGCGGCAGTCGTGCCGCCTCCGCGCGACCAGCCGCTCGATTCTAGCGGAGGGGCCGGAGGACGGCTCCTGCGCTCGGGGTCGACCCGGCGGACTCTTTCGCCGCGGGCCGGCCCCGCGGACTCCCCCCGGCTCCGCGTCGGTCCCGCCGACGCATCGCCGAGCAATGCTCTCGATCCCGTCATGCGCAGTTCACACGCGGCGCATAGATTCGAGGACGTTCACACTCCACTCATCACGCGAACAGGACCACGATGCGCAGACTCCGCGCCGCAAGCCTCCTCGCCGTCGTCGCACTCGGAGCCGCCACCGCCGCTCCGATCGCCTCGGCCGCCCCGCTCGACGACGGCGTCGAGCTCACCCTGGTGTCGACGACCGACACGCACGGGCACGTCTACGACTGGGACTACTTCGCGAACGCGCCGTACCCGGCCGACGGTGCGCTCGGCCTCACCCGTGTCGCGACCGAGGTCGACCGCCTCCGCGCCGAGAAGGGCGAGGAGTCCGTGCTCGTCATGGACAACGGCGACGCGATCCAGGGCACGCCGCTCACCTACTACTACGGCCTCGGCGACGGCGCCGCGGGCGTCCTCTCCGGCGAGACGACGCACCCGATGGCCACCGCGTTCAACACCATCGGCTACGACGCGCAGGTCGTCGGCAACCACGAGTACAACTACGGGCTCGACATGCTCAGCGCGTACGAGGGCGACCTGAACGCCCCGCTGCTGGGCGCGAATGTCGTCGACGTCGCCACCGGCAAGCCGTACCACGACCCCTACACGCTGATCGAGCGCGAGATCGACGGGAAGACGGTCACCGTCGGCGTCCTCGGCCTCGTCACCCCCGGCGTCCGCGTCTGGGACAAGCAGTACGTCGACGGCGTCCTCGAGTTCCAGGACATGGTCGCCGCCGCGAAGCAGTGGGTCCCGATCGTGCAGGAGCAGGCGGACGTGGTCGTCGTCCTCGCGCACACCGGCCAGGGCACGGTGCCGGACGCCGAGTACGACCCGGCCGACCTCAACGAGGACGTCGTCAACAACATCGCGACGCAGGTCCCCGGCATCGACGTGGTCGTCGCCGGCCACAGCCACAAGGACCTGCCGCAGACGCTGTTCACCAACGTCGCCGGCGAGCAGGTGCTGGTCACCCAGCCCGAGTTCTGGGCGCAGGGCCTCACCGAGGTCACCCTGAACCTGGTGCCGGACGCCGCGGGCGGCCTCGAGGTCGACTGGTCGGCCGGGAACGCGCCCGTCACGCAGCCCGTCTACGCGAAGGACATCGCCGAGGAGTCGCCCGCACTGGTCGACGCCCTCGCCGAGCAGCACGCCGCCACGATCGAGTACGTGAACACCCCCGTCGCCGACTCGGTCGAGGAGCTCTCGGCCGCGACCTCGCGCTACGAGGACACCCCGATCATCGACTTCATCAACACCGTCCAGGCCGAGACCGTCGAGACGGCTCTCGAGGGCACCGAGTGGGCCGACCTGCCGGTGATCTCGCAGGCGTCGCCGTTCTCGCGCACCGCCGTCTTCCCGAAGGGGCAGGTCAGCATCCGCGACATCGCGGGCCTGTACATCTACGAGAACACCCTCCGCGGAGTGGAGCTGACCGGAGCCGAGGTGCGCGACTACCTCGAGTTCTCGGCCCGCTACTTCGTGCAGACCGCCGAGGGCGCCGTGTTCGACCCCGAGACCGGCACCAACGCGACGACCGAGGACCGCCCCGACGGCATCCCGGACTACAACTACGACGCGATCTCGGGCCTGGACTACGTGATCGACGTCTCCCAGCCCGCCGGCTCGCGGATCCGCGGTCTCGCCCACGCCGACGGGACCCCGGTCGCCGACGACGAGCGCTTCGTGATGGCGGTCAACAACTACCGCCAGAGCGGCGGAGGCGCCTACCCGGCCGTCGCGCAGGCACCGCTCGTCTACGACGAGCGTCTCGAGATCCGCCAGCTCCTCATCGACTGGTCGACCGCCCGCGGCGTGATCGACCAGGCCGACTTCTACGACCCCAACTGGTCGCTGACGACGGAGCCCGCCGCCGAGGTCCCGGTCACCCCGGCGCCGACCGAGCCCAGCGCCCCGACGGAGCAGCCCACCACGGCTCCGTCGCCGCACCCCACCACCACGGCGGCCCCCGTCGCGGGAGGCTCCGGCCCGGGCTCGCTCGCGAACACCGGCGCCGACGCGGCCGGCCTGATCGGCGGAGCCCTCGTGCTGCTGCTGTCGGGTCTCGCGCTGGTCGTCGCGCGACGCCGCCTCGCGGCCTAGCCGAGCAGGGCACGGGCGGCGGTCGGCGGGGTCTCCCGCCGGCCGCCGTTCGCCGTTCCGGAGGATCGCGGGACGATCGGGCCGCGGACCGGCGGCTCAGTCCCCGCGGCGTCGCGACCGGCGGGCCCGCCAGGCCGAGAACGCCCCGGTCGACCAGAGCGCCCAGACCACCAGCAGGGGCTGGAAGACGAGCCGCACCGCGCGCGCCGCGTCCGTCTCGAGGCCGAACGCCGGCGTCCGCGTCACCAGCTGCGAGATGTTCCCCGGGAAGACCGCGACGAAGAACGCGGCCACCACGACTCCCACGATCACGCGCCACCGCACGAGCACGACGAGCGCCAGCCCGAGCGCGATCTCGACGACGCCCGACGCGACGACCACCAGGTCCGGGTCGGCCGGCAGCCACGGCGGGACCTGCGCCTGGAAGGCCTGACGCGCGACCGTCAGGTGCGCCGAGCCGGCCGTGACGAGCACCAGGCCCAGGAGGATGCGGGCGAGAGTGCGCGGAACGGAGCGGCGTCCTCCGTCGGGCGCTGTGGCGGCGGTCATGCCCCCAGTCTGCGCTCGGAGCCCGCTCGCGCCGACCGCGCGCGCGTTCCGGCGGCGCCCCGTATCCTCGTTACCGCCCCGTCCGCAGACCGTGAAACGAGTTCCATGAGCACCCTGCCCCGCCTGATGGCCTTCGACCTCGACGACACCCTCGCCGCCTCGAAGTCCCCCGTCGACCCGGCGATGGCCGACCTCTTCGTGAAGCTGCTCCAGGCCACCGAGGTGTGCATCATCTCGGGCGGCCAGATCGGCCAGTTCCGGATGCAGGTGCTCGACCGCCTCGAGGGCGCCGACCCCGAGGTGCTCGCGAAGCTGCACCTCATGCCCACCTGCGGCACGCAGTACTACCGGTACGAGAACGGCGACTGGGCGCAGATCTACGCCGAGAACCTCACCGAGGACGAGAAGTCGCGCGCGCTCTCCGCCGTCGAGGAGACGGCGAAGGAGCTCGGCTACTGGGAGTCCGAGACCTGGGGCCCGATCCTCGAGGACCGCGACTCGCAGATCACCTTCTCGGCCCTCGGCCAGTCCGCGCCCGTCGAGGTCAAGCAGGCCTGGGACCCGGACGGCGAGAAGAAGAACACCCTCCGCGAGGCAGTGCAGGCCGTGCTCCCCGACCTCGAGGTGCGCTCCGGCGGCTCGACGTCGGTCGACATCACCCGCAAGGGCATCGACAAGGCGTACGGGATGAACAAGCTCACCGAGCTGACTGGCATCCCTCTCGACGACATGATCTTCGTCGGCGACCGCCTCGACCCGGACGGCAACGACTACCCCGTCAAGGCGATGGGCGTCGAGTGCTTCGCCGTCGAGGGCTGGCACGACACCGCCGCGTACCTCCGCTCCTACGGCCTGTAGGCCGCGCCCCGCGAGCCTCTGCCGCGGCGGGGGCGCTGCGGCAGGGCGGCGCCGGGCGGGCGGCGTTCAGCGGTCCTCGTTCAGCGAGCCGGCGGCGGTGCCGCCGAGGGCGAGCCGGAGCCGCTTGGGCAGTCCGGCGACGACGATCGCGTGGGACTCCTCGATCAGCTCCAGCACCAGCCCGGACTCCACCGCCCCGCCCGCATCGACGGTCACCCAGTGCTTCTTGTTCAGGTGGTACCCGGGCTCGATGCCCTCGACCCCCGCGACGAGGTGCACCACGTTCTCGGGCAGCGCCTTGACGCTCACGACGGGGCGCTCGAAGCGCTCCGACTCGAGCGCGAAGACCTTCCCGGCGACCTTCCACACCCGCGTGCCCGGGCCGAACGGGAAGCTCGCCTCCGCCCCCGCGAGCCCCTCGAGGAGCCGCCGTACCGCCGTGTCGTCCATCCGATCATCCTCCCGCACCCGACTGCGCCGGAGGCGGAACGCGCCCGCTCACCGGACCCGACCCGAGTCCCATCGGAGCGGCGCCCGTCGCCGCCGCTCCGGCGCCGAGGTCGGACGACGCGACGGCAGCGTCGGAGGAGCCGGAACGGAGCGGACGTCCTGATGGGTCGATGAGCGACTGCGGATGCGCCGGCGATCCTCCTCTCGCCGCCGGGGATCCGCGAACGAGCCCGCGCCCGGCCGAGGTGAGGCCGATCAGTCGGATCACGACGAGGCCGTGCAGCCGACGGAGACGCTGCACCTGAACGAGGAGGACGCCCTCGGGAGGCGGTCCTGCCCGTGCGCGCCTGGTGACGGAATCACGAAGGCCGCAGAGGCCGTCCTCCGATCGGCCTTGTAGGGGTTCCTCGGGCGGGGAGACGCATCCGGGCAGCCGACACCGGAGCGCCTCATCCGGCCGGACTCACGGCCCGATCGATCCGCCAGGAGAGAGAAGGAACACAAGCGGGAGACGGCTCTGCGCCTCACCTGTCGATCAATCATCTCTCTTGCGGCAGAACAGGGCGACCTCGGAGTGAGGCGGATAGTCGTTCCGCCGCCGTTTCGGAGCCTCTCTCATCTGTCTCGAGATCGTCGAACCCCGTTGCGTGGAATTACTTGGTGTGCAGTAGTCTCAGGCCTGCCGCGGGAAGGACAGCCCTCTCGCGAAATCAATCGTCGCGGAAAAACTCTCGGGACGCTGCGACATGAGCAGTGGATCTTCCGAGGGAACGTCTGCCGTCTACGGCTCAGGTCGTTCGTTGAAGATCCGCAGGCCATTCGTCCAACCAGAGAGGCATATTATGTCGAACACGTCCCCTTCTGATTCGCCCGTTCCGGCTCGCAATGCGGTTCCCGGCCGCCGGACCGTCCTGCAGGCGGCCGCATGGACCACTCCCGTCGTCGTCGCGGCGATCGGTGCGCCGCTCGCCGCCGCATCGGCCCCGGTGACCGTGCGCACGGTCGCTTTCGTCGACCAGGAGGGTGGCGATGCCACTACTTCCTACACGACGAGCAGCTGCAACCCGTTCAACGCCTACCTCCAGGTGAGCGATTCCGGAGTTCCGGCCGCCGCAGGCATCGCGGTGACGGTGACTCTGCCGACCGCGCTGCGCTGGTACGACGGCACGGCCACACCTCGCACGCTGTTCACGGGTGCCGGCGGAAGCCTCCTCCTGGAGGGCTTCAACGGTCTGCGTTTCGCCACCGCCGGAGTCAGCCAGACGGGCACCATCACGGCCACGACAGCAGGCGTGGTGAATCCGGCCCAGCCGACCGTTCCCGTGGCCGATGCGACCACCGCAGCGATCGTGAACGGCACCAGCGGCACCCGCACCTCGACCTTCCGCGGACGTCGCAACAATGTCGAGTCCGAGATGCCGGAAGCTGTCACCACTGTGGTCGATTTCGCAGTCGCGTGGACCGGCGTCGGTGACACGGCTGCGTCTGCGACCTACCTGAGCTACGTCGTCTCCCAGGACGGCGACGTCTACTCGCACACCGCCCCCTCCGGCGGCTTCTACGAGTGGGACACGACGACCCCCATCCGCATCGGCATGACCAGCATCGCGGCGGATGACGGTCTGATCATCGCCGGCGGCGACCGCGGAGCCCGCCTGTTCTCGGCCAGCGGCAGCACGGTGTACGACTGGGACGGCGTCGCGCTCGCGGCCGCGCCCGGAGGCCGCACTGTCCTCGACATCGCCGTGTCGTTCAGCGACGACAGCCTGTGGCGGGTGTCGCTCGTCGCGACCGACGGGACGGCATGGGAGGCGACGAAGACCATCGAGGCCGGAGCGTCTTGGTCGCCGTGGACGCAGGTCCTCGCCACAGTCACCGGGCTGCGTCAGGTCGCCGCCGACACCCAGGTCTTCGGCGCGACGCGTCGCATCTTCGCGACGACGGCCGCTGTGTTCGACCAGGACGGCACCCAGCTCACCGCACTTCCGGCCGGACGCACGGCGAAGGACCTCGGAGTCGAGATCGGCGGCAACTGGATCAACGTGATCGGTGACAACAACCAGTACTACCGCACCCCGTTGAGCAACCCCGGGACGTGGGACAGCAACAGCACCGGCAGCCCCGTCGTCACGATCACGAACGTCACCAGCGTGGCGTCGGCCTCGACGCCGAACATCGGCATCCGCGCGTTCTACGTGGCAGGCGCGGCACTCTGCGGCTGAGCTGATCACCAGGGGGCGCCCTGACGACGGCGCGCCCCCCGAGCAGGACTCGCGGGTCCGGTGACGTCCTCCCCTCGATCACCGAGGGAGGACGTCACCGGACCCGCTCGTGCGAGCGGATGCCTCGCTCACAGGACGACCGGCTCGGGCAGACGGGGACAGGGCCTCGATCCCCGGTCGCGCTCACCGGCCCGAACCCGACACGACCCGAGCGATCCGCGACGTCCTGAACGGAGAGCGGAAGCGCCCCGGGAAGCCGTGACACGGCTCGTCATCGGCTCCGAGCAGCTCCCCGTCGAGGCAGGATCGTCCGCCGGCGAGGCACTCGCCCCCGGAGCGCCCGACCACGGGCGCCTGGCCGCGGCCGTGGCCGGAGCCGATGACCGCAGACGCATGCGCCGATCTCGGCTCCACGCCCAGGAGCACTCCGGCGCAGCACCTGTCCGTCTCGATGAGCACGAGTGTGCCGTCGTCGTTTCCGGCAGCGGAAGCGTCCTGCTCGTCCCTGCCGGCGACGACGTGCCCGCCGTCGGTGCCCGACGATCGTCCGCCGGTCTCCCCTCGCGAGCTCTCGCGGCGCCTCTCCCGAGTCTTCTCCTGCCGTTGCGCGTCACGCCCCATCGACAGCGGCGGGACGCCGCGACACCGCATCAGCACCGGACGCACGAGCGCCGACCGCGCGAGCCGAGAGACCTGAGCCGCCCGACGGATCCGACCCGCCGAACCAACTCGACTCCCCGTGCTCGGGACGTCTCCGCCGCCGACGTCCGAGCGGTCGTCGACGGCGCACAACGGAGGTCCGAGCGCGTCCTCATCGTCGGGGAATAGTCGGAATAGCCGAGAGCATCCCCTAGGAGGGGCCTTTGCGCGGAGCTTCGCTCAGGACGGAGGAGCACGACGCCCGACCACTACGCTGAGGGCAGGTCGCTTATGCGAGAGAACAGCGGTCAGTCGCAGACAGGGCTCACACGGTGAAACTGCAAACACCCACTTCCACGAAGAGCTCTTCCTCCGAGAAGGGCCGGAGCTCCTGGTCCCGAGCAGTGGCCAGAAAACTCGTCATCACCGATGTCCTCGTCATCGTGTTCTCGGTCTTCAGCAGTCAGTTCTTCTGGTTCGGAGTGGAGAGCCGAGAATTGTTCGTGGCCGGCCATCAGCCGGAGATCGCGGGCCTGCTCGCGAACTACTGGATCGTCTCCTCGATGATCGTGGTGCTGTGGGCCGCCCTGTTGAAGTTCTACGCCACACGCGAAGACCGTGTCCTCGGCGGAGAGGTGACGGAGTACAAGCGCATCCTCGATGCGACGCTCCTGCTGTTCGCCGTGATCACGTGCGTCGCCTACCTCGGCCAGATCGGCTTCGCCCGCGGGTACATCATCACCGCGCTCCCGCTCGGCCTCGTCCTGCTCTGGCTCGGACGCGGAGCCTGGAGGGTGTGGCTGCGGCAGCAGCGGAGCGCGGGCCGGTACTCCTCCTCCGTCGTCCTCGTCGGCTCGCCACGGAGCGTCGAGCACATCTACCGCGAGCTCGTCCGCGCCCCCGGGGCCGGGTATCTCGTTGTCGGCGTGTGCATCCCCGAGGATCTGGCCAGCGATCGGGTGAGCGGGTGGGGGGTGCCTGTCTTCGAGAACATCACGGTGGATGCGGTGCCGGGCATCCTGAACCGGACCGGCGCCGATACCGTCATCATCACGAGCAGCGACCACCTGCCACCCGAGCAGATCCGACAGTTGAGCTGGAGTCTCGAGCCGAGGCGCCAGCACCTGGTCATGGCGCCGAGCCTCACCGACATCAGCGGACCGAGGATCCACATGCGCCCGGTGGCGGGCCTTCCTCTCGTGCACATCGAGACACCTCGATTCGAGGGCAGCAAGCAGGCCCGCAAGCGTGCCCTCGACATCGTCGGATCGCTGAGCCTCATCGCCGTGCTGATGCCTCTCATCGCCTCGGTCGCACTGGCCGTCAAGCTGACGAGCTCGGGGCCCCTGTTCTATCGCCAGACGCGGATCGGCATCAACGGCAAGCCCTTCGGCATGATCAAGTTCCGCTCGATGGTGGTGAACGCTCATGATCAGCTCGCCGAGCTGCTCGCCGCTCAGGGAACGTCCGGAACACCACTGTTCAAGATCACTGACGACCCTCGCATCACACCGATCGGACGCTTCATGCGCAAGTACTCGATCGACGAGGTCCCTCAGCTCTTCAACGTGCTGAGAGGCGACATGTCGCTCGTCGGGCCGCGGCCGCAGGTGGCGGGAGAAGTCGAGCTCTACGACGAGGCCGCGCGCCGGCGCCTCAACGTCAAGCCGGGCATGACCGGGCTCTGGCAGGTCAGCGGGCGGTCGACGCTCTCCTGGGAGGACGCCATCCGACTGGATCTCTACTACGTGGAGAACTGGTCGTTCACCGGGGACCTCGCGCTGCTCGCGAGAACCGTGCAGGCCGTCGTCGCCCCCGGAGGCGGCGCCCACTGACGCATCGGGCCACCGCGCGAGCGGCCGGTCCTCACATCTCGGTGACGACCGCGTCGTCGATGCCGACCGTTCCCGCGGCGGGGTCGTTCAGGCCGACGGTCACGCGGAAATGCGACGCCCAGGACGGCGCCTGGCGATCCACGCCGGTCGCGGGTCTTACCCGGAACGGGAGTGCCGCGGCCATCGCCGCCATCGACTGCGTCGTCGAGGAGACGGGCTCCGAGCGGACGGTGACAGGGATGCCGCGGGCGTCACGACCGGAGACGGTGACGAAGGACTCCGAGACGATCATCGACCCGTTCGCAGCGGCCTGTCCGATGACGAGGTCGGCGGCGTAGACCCGCCCGGGTCTGCTGAGCACATCGAACGAGAGACTCGTCTGTCCGGTGCCTGTTTTCCGGACCAGGAGCCGCCCTGACGCGACGGCGAGCGTGGCCGACGGGCTCGCACTCCGAGAGGTGGCGTCCGGAGTGTCCAGGTACGCGTCCGCGACCGTGCCCACATCGAAGGCTCCATCGACGAGCCGGTTCGCGGCGCGGTGGACGAGAACCGAGGTCGGCACGACGGAGGGCTCGTCCAGGATCGAGACGTCCGCCAACCGGACGAGTCCGGTCCCTCCGACGAGGTAGCCCGATGCCGGAGCGACGTTGCGGAAGGAGGTGCTCGTCACGACGATCCCGCCTCCCCAGCTCCTGTGAGCCGTCTCGAAGACTGTGGCCGCCGCCAGCGGGGCGGCGGCGGAGACCGTGCCGCCGTTGATGCTGATCCTGGCCGTCGTCGTCGCAGCGGTGGAGAACGCGCTGACCGTGCTCGCCGGGGTCAGGCGGACGGTCGCAGCGTGCAGCGTGACGGCACCCCCTGAAGCCTCGACCGCGCGATCGCATCCGCTGATGGCCAGCGACGTCGTGTGCAGCTCGCCACTGGTCGACGCGGAGGACAGTCCCGTCGTGCACGAGCGCACAGAACCGCCGACCATCGCGAGATTCGACCCAGGGGCAGTGCCGGCGACCAGGACGCCCGTGCCGCACTCCTCCACGGCCACGTGGAAGAGGCGCAGATGCTCGGCGCCGGGACCGAACCGGACACCCGTCTCGAATCCGATGATCTCCACTCCGTACAGTCCTGCGCCTCGGACGCCTGTCGCCGAGGACAGCTCGAGGCCGACGGATCCAGGAGCCGCTCGGCCGGGACCCGTGAGGCGCAGTCCGCGCAGGCTCACGCGCGTGTGCGGCGCATCATCGGAGGCCTCGGAGGCGGTGAGGACGAGCGCCGATCCCGACACCGCCGTCGCATCGACATCGCCTCCGGCGAACTCCATCGACACACGCGAGAGGTCGATCGTCAAGGGTGCTGTCAGCACGACGGGCTCGGAGACGACCAGGAAGGACTCGGTCGCGAGGGCGTGAGCCGCGTCGAGAGCGGCCCGGAGCCGCTGCTCAGCAGTCGCTCCCGGGAACTCGGTCGAGTCCCGGAAGCCGTCCAGCCGTGCGTCCGGGAAGGCGTTGGCCGCTGTCGCCGGGGGGGCCGTCGCCACCGCCGTCACGGCGCCCGCGCCCGCTGCCGCCGTCAGGCTCAGAAGCGCCCGTCGTCCTCGATCCCGCGATGATGCTCCCATTCCCGAACAGTACGGAGGAAAGGCCGCCGTCACGACCGCCGTTCACACCCCCCGCACGGCGCACACTGCTGCACGATGTCTCACCTTCAGCGCGAGGGCAGCCGGTGGACCACGTCTGCTGTGCTCAGCTCCAGGAGGAAACTGAGCACGTCCTCCTCGAGGACCTCTCGGGGGACGCCGAACTCGTCGGCGAGCCCCGCGAGGATCTCGACGGTCGTGGACGGATGCTCGAGCCTTCTCCAGATCGCGTGCGCCGTGCCCTTCAGCACGAGGGGCACGGGAAACGGCGACAACAGGTTCAGCAGCACCGCCTGCGCGTCGTCCTCGACGAAGGCCAGCTGATCGGATCGCGCCCACACGGCGTGATCCAGAGCTCCCGGATCGACGGTGGTCACGAGTGGGTCGCATTCTCTCGGCGACGGCGTCGACGATCGGCGGCGAGCGAGCGCACGAGCCCGAGGAACGCCCGCAGATCTGACAACGACGGCCGATCGAAGCGGACCATCCCCGTCTCCGCAGCCCTCCGGCGCGCCCGGCGTGTGAGACCGATCACGGTCGTCAGCGCGGACACGATCAGCACGATGCGCCGCTTCCCTGTGGCCTCGACGAAGGCGAGCGCCCAGTGATAGCTGGACCGCCCCGTTCCGGCCACCCGCAGATCCCACAACCGGCGCTCGTGCACGGCCAGGTCGTCCGGCACGTCCAGCCCGAGGGCGTGGAGCACCGGGCGGAGGGGGTAGGCGCTGCGGGTGCTCTCGACGAGCAGGAGCAGCGCCTCCCGGTCCGATTCGCTCGCGCCCCTGAGGAACCCGATGACCGACTCGAGCTCGGACGTGCTCCGGGCAAGGAGGGGATCCTTCAGCGCGTGGAGCGCGACGACGACCGCGCCCGCGACCGGGGAGGGCACAGCGACCCTCCTGTGCGCGATCGTCACGGTCCGGTGCGACGTCCACAGCACGTCGAGGACTTCCTCCGGCTCTGCGAAGAATCCGGGGTAGCGGTCGTGCACGTCGATGTCGCAGGTCCACTGCGGATGGAACAGGGTCACGGAGTGCACCGGGTACGCGCGCGGGGCCGGGCGGTCGGGCCGGGGGATCCATCCGCGCTCGGCCAGCAGGTCGACGAGGCGCTGGACGTCCGCCGGGTGGACGAGCACGTCGACATCGCTGGACACGCGTCTCGTGCGGATGCCCTGTGCATGGGCGGTGGGCCCCTTGATGAACAGGGCGCGGAGCCCGTGCGTGGAGGAGAGGTGCGCGGTGAGGGCGTGTGCGAGGTGTACCGCATCATCGAGGGAGAGCTCGGTCGTCGCGGGTGCGGAGCTCACCGTCGATCCGACAACTGCCGGTGCCGACCGGTGGACGGCGCCGGACGCACCGCCATGGATCGCGACACCGCCGCTGCCCGTCGCTCCGAGTCGAGGCCGGACCGGGCGATCGAGGTCGTCGCCGGCAGCGGCTCGGAGGCGAGCGATGCGGCGTACGCCAGCGCGATCCACACGGTCAAGGCGGTCCACGCGGGGGCGGAGGCCAGAGCGACGGCGAGGAAGACCCCCAGACCCAGTGCCGTCCCGTTGCGCCGATATCCCCGCACGATCAGCATCACGAGGAGGACGGCGAAGAGGGCCAGGGCGATCACTCCGGTCTCGGCAGCGAGCTGGGCGTAGACGTTGTTCGCGAGACCGCGAGAGGCGCCGTTCGAGGTGAGCCCCGCCACCGCCTGGGAGTAGTCGGTCCTCCACACGCCGAACCGGCCGGGTCCGACTCCGAACAGCGGATTGTCCGCGGCCATGGTGAAGCCCGTGCTCGACGACTGGGATCGGACGTTCAGCGAGCGGGTGCCGACGTCGACGGCGCCTGTGCCCAGTCCGAGCTTCGAGAGCTGCGCGAGGACGAAGCGCTGCAGGGCGGGAACGAGCAGGACGATCATCGCGCCCAGCGCGCCGACGCTGAAGATCTGCACTCCCACTCCCCGCTGGGGGCGGAGCGTCGCCGTGAGGACCGCCGCAGAGACGGTCGCGATCAGTGCCGACGTCGACTGCGAGTAGACGAGGCAGGCGACGGCGGCGGCGATTCCGATGCGGTCGCGACGGCGCAGGCAGGCGAACAGCGCGATCCCGGCGAAGAAACCGAGGTAGTTCCCCTCGAGGAACGGGCCGTTCCTCGGCAGGCTGACGCCGAAGGTCGCCCCCATCTGAATCGTCGAGTTGAGGAGAGCGGGCAGCGGGACCCCGGCGAGGTGGAGGGCCAGCTGGATCGCGCAGAAGACGAAAGCGAGGCGGACGGCGATCGAGAGAGCCCGCTCCATGTCCTGGAATCCCAGTCGGTGGCCGACGTACCACCAGACCGCGAGGGCCAGCAGAGCGTATCCGCAGTAGAGGATCATGTCGTTGGTGAAGCCCAGGTCATAGCCGTAGGCGGCTGGAACCTCGGGTTGCTTGAACAGGAATGCCCAGATCGTCGCCAGAACGACCAGCGCACCGAGCCCCAGCACGATCTCCCGTCCCACCGGCGTGTACCGGTCCTTCTGGACGGTGATCACGGAGAAGCCGATGGCCAGGATGACGGCGATCTCGGTGATCTTCAGCGGAGAGCCGACCTGAATGGTGAGCGCCTGCTGGAACGGCATGAAGACGATGGCGAGGAACAGAAGCCGCTGGACGACATCCAGACGCGCCGCGCCCTCTCGCGTCGTCGCGGTCGCAGCGCCCCCTCGAGCCATCGCGCGCCTCATCTCCGACGTGATCGATCATCGATCGTCTCCTGCAGCAGCTCCGTTCAGCTCTGTAGGACTACAGACTAACCACGGTCCCGGTCCCCCGGAGGTGGTCCCCTTTCGACCTCATACCGTCGGCCGGGAGCACATAGGATCGCTCACGGAGTCATGCCGACGGACCGCGTGGTCGGTGAGGGATCCTGTCCGATGGACATCGACAGGGACCGGAGCCTTCCACGGCTCGGCCAAGCCGGAAGGGCGCGAACGGTTGACAAGCGGATCCACACTCGCTGAGGACTGGCGCGAAGGCGAGCGCACGATCGTGCACGTGACGGAGAGCTTCGGCGCAGGTACCGCGTCGGCGATCAGCGACTACGTAGCGGCCACGCCCGCCTTCCAGCACAGGCTCGTGTATTCACCGCGGGAGGACTCTCCGGTACCGGAGAGCGCCTTCGCGTCGTTCGCAGGCGTGACGGCGCTGCCGACAGGGCACGTCGCCCGAGTCCGCGCTCTGCGAACGGTTCTGGCCGGAATGCCGGGCGCTGTCGTGCACGCGCACTCCAGCTTCGGCGGAGCGTACGCGCGCCTCGCGGTCCGGGCGGGCCGGCGACGTCCGATCGTCTACACGCCGCACTGCTACGGCTTCGAGCGCCGAGACCTCCCGCTGCCCGCCCGGGCGGCGTTCCGGGTCTTCGAGGGCGTCCTCGCCTTCAACACCACCGTGTTCGCCGCCTGCTCAGCTCGCGAGGCCCGTCTGAGCCGGTGGCCGTTCAGCCGGGCGGAGGTCGTGCACGTCCCCAACTCGGTGCCCGCCTCGCTCCCGCCCGCCACTCGCCCCGGCGGGCCGAGGCCTCTCCGCCTCGTCGGCGCCGGTCGGCTCTCGACGCACAAGGATCCCCGATTCTTCGCCGAGGCCGTGGAGGCCGTGCGCGCCGCCGGCCATTCCGTCGACGCGACGTGGATCGGCGGAGGCGAGGGGCGTCACCGCACCGCCCTCGACCAGGCCGGCGTCCACGTCACCGGCTGGCTCAGCCGCGACGAGGCGCTCCGCCGACTGGGCGATGCCGACGTGTACCTGCACAGCGCGCAGTGGGAGGGGATGCCGATGGCCGTTCTGGAGGCGCACGGCATGGGGCTGGCCCTCGTCGTGCGGGACATCCCCGCCTTCGATCGCCTCGGCCTGCCCCTGGTCGCGCACTCCCCCCACGATGTGGCGTCGTACTGGGGCGATCTGGAGGACCCGGCGGCCCGTTCCCGTCTCGTCGCCGCCGCCGAGCACGCCCTCGCCCTGAACACCGTGCAGCACCAGTCGCAGATGCTCGAGCGGCTCTACCTCGGCCTGCTGCCGACCGCCCCTCGGAGGAGGAAGCCATGACGACAGTGCTCGTCTCCGCCCGTGTCCTCGACAGACAGGTCGGCGGCAACACCCGATACGCCCGCACCGTCTACAGCGGGCTCGCCGGACACGGCGTGCAGCACGTGCTGTCCCGACCTCCGATCGAGGGGGGCCGAGCCCGCAGCGCCGTCTACGGCGCCTATGAGGGACTCGTACTGCCGAGGCTCCGCCCCTCCGGGATCGACGTCCTCCACTTCCCCGCGGACACGGGGCCGCTGGTTCCGAGCCGCCTCCCGATCGTCGGCACGATCCACGGGCTGGCGACACTCCACGTGGACGATGTGCGCAGCCGGAGCTCCGACCGGTTGTGGCGCCAGCGCGTCGCGCGTCTCGCAGCACTCTCGACCACGATCATCACGGTCTCCGATTCCTCCGCCCGGGACATCGCGACTGTCGCACCCGACGCCGCCGGGAAGATCGTCACCATCCCGCACGGGATCGACCACGACACGTTCAACACCCGCTCCACCGACCAGGACTCCGTCGCGCTCGACGAGCTGGGGATCGACGGCCCGTACTTCCTCTACGCGGGCAACCTCGACCCCCGCAAGAACATCATCGAGCTGTGCCGAGCCGCCTCGAAGGTCTTCGACGAGACGGGGGTGCCGCTCCTGGTGTCCGGCGCTCCGGCGTGGGAGAGCGACGCGATCCTCGAGGCGGTCCGCGGAACCCGCGGCGTGCGCTACCTCGGCCGCGTACCGGATGAGGCGCTCGTCCCGCTGCTCCGGGGAGCGCTCGCCTTCTGCTTCCCCTCCACCTACGAGGGCTTCGGCTTCCCGGTCGTCGAGGCCATGGCGTGCGGCGTTCCCGTCATCTGCAGCGATCGCGGGTCGCTCGCCGAGGTGGCGGGCGGCGCGGCGCTGACGCTCACCGACATCGGCGCGACGGCGATCGCCGATCACATGCGCGAGATCGTCGCCGATCCGTCCCTCCGCAACGACCTGCGGAGCCGGGGTCTGATCAACGCTCGACGATTCCACTGGTCGGACTCCATCGCAGCGCATGCTCGCGTCTTCGAGGAGGCCGCGCGGTGAGGGTCACGATCGTCCACGCCTACAGCACCACCAACTCCGGCGACGGCCTGCTCGTCGAGGAGGCGCGGGAGCTGGTCCTCTCGGCCCTGCCGACGGCGGAGATCACGCTCGTCGCCCTCGATCCCGCGAGCTTCGACGAGGAGCTCTACGAGCGTGTCCTGCACCCCCTCACCGGCCGTGCCGGCAGCATCGGCAGCCTCGAGACGCTGCGACGCGGCGGGGTCGCGCTGCTCTCCGGCCGCCGGAGCGCCGGCTACGCGCGGGCGATCGCCGGGTCCGACCTCGTCGTCGGCGTCGGGGGCGGCTACCTCCGCACCAAGAATCCCGTCGAAGTCGTCAAGATGATGTGCACCAACTTCGTCCAGATGCCCCGGCGCGGCGACCGCGTTCCGTTCGTCTACCTTCCGCAGAGCATCGGGCCGCTCAATCTCGGGACCCGCCGTGTGATCGCGGCGCGACTGGCCCGCGCCGTCGGGGTCTTCGCCCGGGACGACCGCTCCGTCGAGGAGCTGTCCGGCCTCGCGAACGTGCACCGCGCTCCCGACATGGCCCTTCTGGGCCTCCCCGACGAGTTCGATCCGAGGACCGTCGTGCGGGCCGGAGCTCCCGGGCCCGTCGGGATCGTCGCCCGCGCGCTGTCCTCGAGCCGGTCGCGACGTGCCGCCTACGAGTCGCGGATCGACGCCCTCGCGCGCGATCCGGAGTCGGAGCTGCTCGCTCAAGCCACCGCTCGCGGCAACAACGATCCGCAGTTCTACGAGCGGCTCGGCCACGAAGGGCCTTTCCGCCTGCTCCGCGACGCGGTCGGCAGCGGAGTCGCGGATCGGCCGGCGGTCGTGGTCTCGGTCCGGCTGCACGGCAGCATCCAGACCATCCGCAGCGGCGTTCCGAGTGTCCATCTGAGCTACGAGCGGAAGGGCTGGGGTGCCTACGACGACCTCGGGATCGACCGGTTCGTGCACAACGCCTTCGACGCCGATCTCTCGCTCATCCGCGACCAGATCGCTGAACTGCGGGAGGACCCGTCCGACTACTGGAGGCGCGTCGGAGACTCCGTGTCGGCGCTGCGGATGCAGCGAGGACGACTCGTCGACCTCCTCGTCGACGCCTCCGGACCGGTCGGGCGCCCGTGAAGATCGTCTTCGCGAGCCACACCGCCGAGGTCGGGGTCTTCCGAGTGGGGAGCCACCACCTGGCTCGCGAGCTCTCGCGCCTCGGGAACACGGTGACGCACGTCTCGACGCCGTCCTCGCTCCTGCACGCGGGGCGCCTGCGGGACGCCACCGTGCGGGCCCGCTTCGGTCTTGCGCTGCGAGGTCCACGCACGGACGCGGCGGGCGTCGTGCACGCCGAACCGCTCACCGTCGCCCCACTGGGATCGCTCCCGGCGCGGATGCGGACGCCGTCTCTGCGGGTGCCGCTGCGGCCCTGGCGGGCGCCCAGTGGGGCGATGCGTCCTGATGTCCTCATCGTCGACCAGCCCCTGATGGGCGTGCCGCTCCTCGAGCTCCTGCAGCCGAAGCGTGTCGTCTACCGGCCCACGGACGCTCATTTCGAACCGGGGATGCGGGCGGCGGAGATCGAGCTCCTCGAGCGGGCGGACGCTCTCGTCGCCACGTCGGAGCCGGTGCTGCGCGCGGTCTCCGAGGGAGTGGCCGCGCCGGAGCGCACGCTGGTCCTCGAGAACGGAGTCGAGTACGAGCGGTTCCACGGTCTCGGTGCCGAGCGTGCGGGAGTCGTCTACCTCGGGGCGCTCGACCGCCGCTTCGACTGGGGAGGAGTCCGGATGCTCGCCTCGGCGTTCCCTGACGTCCCCTTCCGACTCGCCGGTCCGCTCCCGAAGAACGTGGAGACGCTGCCCGCGAACGTGGAGCTGCTCGGCGCCGTGCCCTACTCCCGGGCGCCCGCGCTGCTGAAGAGCGCCCGCGTCGGGCTGCTCCCGCTCTCGGACGACCCGGGCAACGCGGGTCGCAGCCCGATGAAGTACTTCGAGTACCTCGCCGCCGGCCTCAGGATCGTCTCGTCCGCCTCCCCTGCACTGCGAGCCCGCTCCGCCCCCGGCGTCTGGCTCTACGACGACCCTGCGGGCGCAGAGAACGGGCTGCGGTCCGCGCTGGAGGCTGCGGCGTCGGGACCCAACCGGGAGGGCTCGGTCTACGCGGAGCAGTACGGCTGGCACCGTCGCGCCGCCGACCTCGCACAGCTGCTCGACGCGGTGCTGGCGGCACCGCGCCGAGTGCGGCGCTGACGGCCCGTCCTCAGCGCCGCCAGCGGTCGATCGGGAAGGCGTCCAGCAGGGGCGCCGGATCCCACGCAGCCAGCGGGCGTCTAGGAGTGCAGCCGGATCCGCGTCGCGTGAGCCACGGCGGAGTCGAGATCATCGAAGAGGGTGTACTCCGACCCGGTCCGTCCTGTCCCCTCGAAGTAGTCCTGGTACGTGAACGGCGGCTCGGCGCTGAACGCCTCATTCGACTCCCTGCGGCTCGTTCATCGATTCAGCTCGGAATGCCGGAGGAAGCGGGGGTCTGCGCGGAGGCGAGCGAGCGTCGCCGCTCTCCTCCCCTTCCCGCCTCGTCCTCGACCTCGGCCTGCAGCGACGAGCGCCTCGTACACGGCGCCGTGCAGCGCTCCCACGAGGGAACGCTCGCGCTTGGACAGGTCGGGTCGCTCCCTCTCTCCGTGCCGGCGCGCTCGCTCGAGGCCCGCCTCCAACGCCGCCGGCGACACGAGGCCGTCGAACAGCTCCACCCAGCAGCTCCCGACCTCCGCGGCGAGGGCCCGCGTCGATCCGGTCGCCGGGACCAGGATCGTCTTCCGCGCGCCGAGGGCGAGCAGCGCGGCTCCGGAGTTGTAGAGGTACTTGTACGGCAGGGTGACGAGGTCCGCGCCTGCCAGGAGCTCGTCCAGCTCGGCGTCGTCGATGTGGCCGAGCCGCAGGTGGACGCGACCGTCGGCTCCGACCGCTCTGCGCACCTCGTCGGCGTACTCGGGGACAGCGGCCGCGCCGGCGATGACGAGTTCGCCGTCGGTGAGTGCGCTGAAGGCCGCGATCAGCTCCTCGAGTCCCTTGTAGGGCCGGATCTGCCCGAAGAACAGGATGCGCCGACCCGCTTCACGGGGGCCCGGGACAGAGGCCGACTCCGGATAGGCGCCGTGCAGGACGACGACTCCCCGGTCCAGGTCGTTCTCGTCGGACTCGTTCAGATAGATGCGGACGTCCGTGAGCCGGTCCAGCCAGCGCGCGAGGAGAGTCTCGACGGCACTGCCCGATTCGTGCGGTCGGAGGTTGTGCATCGTCACGACGACCGGCGTCCCCAACGCGAGCAGCCGGGCGATGAGCCCGAAGGCGAGGGCGGACTTCAGCCAGCGGCGCGGGCCGCGCGGGGCACGGAAGAGGTACTCCGGCCAGTGCACGTGGAAGACGTCGTAGCGCCCGAGAAGGGCACGTCGCCAGGTGAACGCGACCGGTTCCACCGACGCCGGGAACGAACCGACGAGCAGCTCGATGTAGGGGTTGCTCGAGCCGGAGAAGTCCTTCACGGAGAAGAGTGCCCGGATCATTCGCGTGCTTCTCCTTCGTTCGTCTCTTCGGCGGACCGCCCCGGGCACCACGAGACGATCTGGGAGAGGGCACCACGGCCTGTGATCGGACCGCGACACGCCCGCTTCGGCGACGGAGCGGACGACCTCGGCCGGCGAGGGATGGTCTGACGCTACCAGTCGGGTTTCTCGAGGTCCGTCACCCGCCGCCCCCGTCAGAGTTCGGTGATGACGATCTCCGAGAAGCGAGTCACTCCTGCTGTCACCGATCCGAAGGTGAACCGCAGCCGGAAGTGCGTCGCCCACGCAGGAGCGACCCGGTTCCAGGTCGTCTGCTGATAGGTCTTGCGGAAGGGAGCCTGCGCGTTCGCGCCGGCGAGGTCGAGATTCGACACCGGGCGAGCGCTGCTCCGAGCGACGATCGGGATCCCCGACGAGGACACGCCGGTCACGGCGACGAAGGATTCGGACACGTACATCGTGCCCGTCGACGTGGATCCCGCGATGGTGAAGTCGACGCCGTACAGCAGCCCCGCTGTGACGGGGACGTCGATGGAGACCGCCGGACCGGGACCGCCGGCCACTCGGGTCATCAGCAGCTGGTTGCCGCTGGTGGTCAGCGTCATGGACGGGCTGGTGGTGCGGCTCGTCGCGTCGGCGCCGTTGAGGAACGCGTCGACGGGCGCTGCGAGAGAGAAGTTCCCGTCGACGAGCTTGTTCGCCGCCTTCGAATGCAGAATCGACCCCTGCCCCGAACCGCTGCCGTTCCCGTCCGAGGTGACGTGCTGGCTGATACGGACCTTCGCAGTGCCACCGGCGAGATATCCCGATTTCATCTGCGTATTGAACATCGACAGTTGATGGACCTGGATTCCGCCGCCCCACCCTCCTGCAGTGGTCTCGAAGAGGTAGTTGGCCACCGGGACCTGATGGAAGAAGAGGTGTCCGCCTGAGATCGAGATCTGCGCAGCTGTACTCGACCCGGTGACGAACTGCGAGAGCGTGGAGTTCGCGCCGCTCTCGTTGATCTCGATATGCGGCTGGTGCAGGATCACCCGACCCGCGTCGACCTTCACGGCCTGCACGCAGAAGTCGATCGACGTCGAGACGAAGTGCAGCTCGCCGTTCGGGTTGGCGTTGTAGACGCCGAGGGTGCTGGTGCCGATACCACCGCCGATGAACTTGATGTTCTCGCCGTAGTTGACTCTGCCTGCGGGCATGGAAACGGCCGTCCTGCAGCGGAAGATGTGGAAGTTGTAGAAGCTGATCAGGAACGCATCGTTCTCGAAGGACACGCCGGTCCCGAAGCCCGAGATCTCCAGGCCCCAGAGTCCGAGCCCGCGCGTGGTGGCGGCAGTCGTGCTGTCGGTGTTGAACAGGATTCCGGTGCTGGCCGTCGCGGACGCTCCCGGCCCCAGCAGACGGAGTCCGGTGATCGCCGCCCTGTTGTTGGGGTAGCCGGACGTGGCACTGCCGATCACCGTGAGAGCAGGACCGCTGGTGATGGCGGTCGCATTCAGCGGACCGCAGGTGAACTCGAGCGAGATGTACGAGGAGTCGATCACGAGGGTGCGCGTGATCTTGAAGCTCTTCGAGATCGTCAACGTGACCTCTTGGCGAGCGGCGACGAAATAGTCGATCGCGGCGCGGAGCTTGTCCTCGTCAGTGGTCCCGGCGAATTCGAGGTAGTTGTGGATTCCGTTGACGCGGGTCGCAGGTATAGTCTCGTCCGCGGCTTCCGCGGCGGGTGCGACGACGACGGCGGCCGCGGCCGCGGCCCCTCCGTAGCGGAGGAACGTGCGGCGGGATCCGGGTCCTGTTTCGAGAGTCGTCGTCATCTCCTCATGCTCGGATCATCCCGCCATCGGCTGTCGACAGCCGCACCCCCCGACCGCGGAGGGAAGCAGAGGAGACTCTGTCGTTTTCCTGGAACGACGACGCGGATCCATGGTTCCGCCCCTAGAAGGGGGGCCCAAGGTGCGGATCCTTCTTCACGAGCGGCCGCTCTCACAGGATTTCAGGATCAGCAGCTTGCCGAACGCCAGCACCTGATAGACCACCGCCAGAGTCCACTCGCTCACCCGCCGCGGCTCGTCGACCGAGCCGACCGAGAACGGTGTGCGCAGGCAGCGAGACGCGATCGTGCGGACCCGGGTCACATGCGGAGTGGAGGTCATCAGTGCCACCGAGGTCCAGTCGTACTCCGAGGAGAGCGTGTTCAGCTCGGAGATCTCACCGCCCGTAGTGAACGGGGAGGGAGTGAAGCAGACGACTCTGACCTCCTCGCCGGCATCGCATTCGGCTCGGGCGAACGAACCGTTCTCCAGGCGCGGAGTCGAGAGCACGAGGGTGACATCCCGGTGCTCCTCGAGCAGAGCGAGCGCACGGCCGACCCTGCGATCAGTAGCAGGACCCAGCACCACGAGCGCATCGGCTCCCCCCACGGGATCGAGAACGGGGCGGACGAAGAGGGGCACCGCCACCGCGGCGAGCAGTGCGACGGCGAGGAGGACGGCGAGCCACGTGCGCCAGAGGATCCGCAGTGAGCGTGCGGCGGATCGATTCGGGACGACTCGTCGGAGGATCGTGCCGACCAGCGCCCCGACCGCCGTGCCCGCGAGAACCGAGAGGAGGCCGTACAGCACGCCACCGACCGACGGCGGAGTGACGATCATCTCGACGGTCGACGCCCCCTCGAGCAGCGCGAGCACTCCGAGTGCGGGGACGAAGGGTCGACGGCTGCTCGCCGCCACCAGCGCGGCTGCCGCCGCTGCAGCCGGTGAGGCGAGAGCGCAGACTGCGATCCCTTCTCCACCCAGGGCGTGGACGAGACCAGTCGGATCATGGGAGCGGGCGATCCGGACGAACTGCCGCGAGGAGTCCGATCCGAAGGGATCGGCGCAGACGAGCAGGAGCAGAAAGGCGAGGACCGCCGTGGTCCCGGCGACCCGCAGGCGCCACCGGCTCACCGGAGCCTCCCCGGCCGACCGTGTCACGCCCAGCAGCCCGCCTCCGCGGACGCGAGGCGATCGCGCTCGCGTGCGCGCCTGAGGACGGGAAGGACGGGGAGGTCCGAGAAGAGCGTCACAGGAGCGAACACTACCCAGGGGAAGGGACGAGGAGGACCTGAGCGGTCGGGCTTCCGCCGGATCCTCGCCGGCGGGTGGCACGCCGACAGGAGACGATGCGCAGGACTGCGGGTGGACGGGATCGCGACTCCGCCTCAAGCCCTCCGGGTCGGCCTCCGAGCCCGACGCCCCCGGGACCGCGTCCCCGGCGCCGCCTAGTCGTTGCCGAGGATGACGATAGCGGCAGTGGGGGGAAGCGCGTCCTCGTGATAGCGCTCGATCTCGTCGATGGCGATCGGGTCGGCCTGCTGGAGGAACTGGGTGAGGCGGGTGACCTCCTCGGTCTCGCCGATGGAGTCGGCGGCGCGGCGGAGGGCGTAGAGGGCGAGGAGGAAACCGCGGTTGGGTCCGTGGCGCCACGGGATGGGACCCTGGCCGCGCCAGCCGGCGGATCGCAGGAGGTCCAGACCGCGGTGGTAGCCGACGCGGGCGTAGGCGTAGGAGGGGAGGGCCGCGTCGATGCCCCAGACGCTGTCGGCGAGCAGTGCCCAGGCCAGCGGGGAGCGCGGGTGGGCGGCGGCGAGGGCGGCGAATTCGACGGCTCCCGGGTTCGCGTGCTTCGCGAGGGCCGCGGTGACCGCGGGCTCGTCGGGGAGGAGGGTCGGTTCGGGGCCCAGCAGGTTCTCGCCACTCATGCCTCCCAGGCTATCCCGCTCGGGGCTGTGCGGGTCCGGGGTCCGGCCGTCCGGCGCACGACGGTCGTCCCTCCACAGGGGCGTCAGCGGAGGGAGCCGGGCGGTTCGCCGGTCGTCGCCGTCGTGCGCGGGGGTGCCGCCGATAGCATCGACCCATGGCGACGAACCGCAGTGAAGTCGAGGCCTGGCTCACGGACATGGACGGCGTGCTGGTGCACGAGAACAAGGCGCTCCCCGGCGCGCCCGAGCTGATCCAGGAGTGGACCGATTCGGGCACCCCGTTCCTGGTGCTGACGAACAACTCGATCTTCACGCCGCGGGATCTGGCGGCGCGGCTGCGCGGGTCGGGGCTGCACGTGCCGGAGGAGCGGATCTGGACGAGCGCTCTGGCGACGGCGGACTTCTGCGCGTCGCAGAAGCCGGGCGGGAGCGCGTTCGTGATCGGCGAGGCGGGGATCACCACCGCGCTGCACGAGGCGGGCTTCATCATGACGGAGACGGCGCCGGACTACGTGGTCGTGGGCGAGACCCGCAACTACAGCTTCGAGGCGATCACGAAGGCGATCCGCCTGATCGTCGCGGGTGCGCGCTTCATCGTCACCAATCCCGATGCGACGGGGCCGAGCGCCGAGGGCGTGCTCCCGGCGACGGGGGCTATCGCGGCGCTCATCACGAAGGCGACGGGCAAGGATCCGTACGTCGTCGGCAAGCCGAACCCGATGATGTTCCGCTCGGCGATGAACAAGATCGGCGCGCACAGCGAGAACACCGGGATGATCGGCGACCGGATGGACACCGACATCGTCGCGGGCATCGAGGCGGGCCTGCACACCGTGCTGGTGCTGACGGGGATCAGCGACGAGGCCGAGATCGAGCGCTACCCGTTCCGCCCGGACGAGGTGCTGAGCGGGGTGCACGAGCTCCTGTCGTCGGAGCCGCTGGAGTCGGAGTTCCCGCCGGATTCAGCGGTCTGAGTCCCGGCAGCGGGCCGGGCGCCGGTTCCTGACACGGCACCGCGGCTCGCGGGGGTCAGAAGCGGACGTGCTGCAGCACCCAGGCGTGCATCGCGACGGCTGCCGCCGCCGAGGCGTTGATCGACCGGGTCGAGCCGAACTGCGTGATCTCGAGCACGGCCTCCGAGGCGGCGATCGCCTCCTCCGAGAGGCCGGGTCCCTCCTGCCCGAACAGCAGGAGGCAGCGCTCGGGGAGCCGGTAGGTCTCGAGCGGCACGCAGCCGGGGACGTTGTCGACGGCGAGGAGTGGCACGTCCGCCTCCGCGGCCCACTGCGCGAGGTCGGCCACCGTCTCGTGGTGCTGGACGTGCTGGTAGCGGTCGGTGACCATCGCGCCGCGCTTGTTCCAGCGCCGCCGGCCGACGATGTGGACGCCCTCCGCGCCGAACGCATTGGCGCTGCGGACGATCGAGCCGATGTTCATGTCGTGCTGCCAGTTCTCGATCGCGACGTGGAACGGGTGCCGCGTGCGGTCGAGCTCCGCGACGATCGCGTCCATCCGCCAGTAGCGGAAGCGGTCGACCACGTTGCGCGCGTCGCCGCGCTCCAGCAGCTCCGGGTCGAGGCGGTCGTCCTCGGGCCGCTCGCCCTGCCAGGGGCCGACGCCGTTCGTGGTGAGCTCCACGGAGGCGGTGGGTCCGGTCGCGGGGGTCGCCTCGTTCTCCTGCACGACGAGCGATCCTACTGGGCGCTCCGCGGCTCGGCCGGGTGCACCGGGCCGGTGCCCGGCGGCGTCCTCCGAGGCCCGAGCGACGGCGCGCGTCAGGCCGCGGGGGTGCCGGCGAGGGAGCCGGTCAGCTCGCCGCCGCCCGCCCGGTCGACGAAGCAGTAGTAGCTGCGCTCGCCCGCGTCCCACTGCTCCTGGGTGACGGGGAACGCACCGGCGACCTGCACGTCGCCGTAGGTCTCGGCCGCGGCGACGTCCACGACGCCCTGCGCCTGGCAGAGCGAGGAGACGGTGACGGCCAGGGCGTCCTGGCCGGGGAACACCGCGTCTGTCAGCTCCGCGGTGGCGACGAGCTGGGCGGAGTGGGCCCCCGCGCAGTCCACGACGGTGAACTCCTCCGCCCAGACGGAGTCGAAGGGCTCGACGCACTCGCCGCCGAGGAGCGCGCTCCAGGCCCAGGTGCCGACGGGCAGCGGTCCGACGGTCGGGAGGGTCGCGGTCGGCGTGGGCGAGGGGGTCGGCTCCGCCGTGGGCGTCTCGCTGACGACCGGGACGGCCTGCGGCTCTGCTCGGCCGCCGGCGCTCCCGACGGCGATGCCGATCGCGAAGAGCCCGGCGAGGAGGATCACCGCACCCGCCGCGATCAGGCCGATCAGGAGCCGGCGTCGGCTGAGCGTGCGCCATGCGGGCGCTCCGGCGGGCGCCGAGTCGCGCTCGCGGCTCTCGGGTCGGGACCGGGCGGAGCGGCGCTTCCGCGGCGGAGCGGCGTTGACGTGGGCGGCCGCGGGAGCGGTGCGGAAGGGCGCGGGCTCGGCGCGGTCGGCGGGCTCGGCGGCCGGCTCGAGGTTCCACGAGTAGGCGCCGGCGGTCTCGCGCCACAGCTCCTCGTCGCCACCGTCATCGTCGGGCTCGTCCTGCGGAGCGACGACCTGCTCCCACACGGGCGGCTGGTCCCAGTCCCCTCGCGGGTCGGGCCACTCGTAGACGGCGGGCGGAGTCGGCTCGCGCGGAGTCGGAGGGGTGGCGCCGACCGGGCGTCCGTCGGCGGGGTAGGGGACGCCGGAGCGGCCCGCCGGGTCGACGTCGGCCGAGGATCCGGCATCGGGCTCGTCGTCCGGCCGGTGCGCGCTGCGCAGTCCGGCGGGGGCGGTCGGCAGGTCGGCGGGAGGGTCGGTGTGCGGCAGGACCGGGCGCACGGAGTCCGCCCCGCGGCGGTGCACCTCGGTGCGGCCGGCATCGGTGGAGGCGTCGGAGCCGGAGCCGTCGGCGTTGTCGTCGCGGAGGGGGGCGAAGAACGCGTCGAAGGCGTCCTCGTCGGAGTCGTCCTCGTCGGAGTCGTCCTCGTCGGACACGTCCGCGTCGGAGGCACTCGTCTCGCGGGCAGTCGTCCCACCGGCACCCGTCTCGCGGGCACTCGTCTCGCGGGCATCCGTCTCGGGCGCTCCCACGGCGCGGGCTCCCGCGTCGGGGACTCCCGTGTCGCCGCCCCGAGAGCTCCGTCCCTCGGCGGAGACGCCGTCGCGGTCGGAGGAGCGCTCCGGCTCCACGACCGTTCCGCGGTCGGCGTCGGCGTCCTGCACCTCCACCCGAGCGGAGTCGTCCGCGGGTTTCGGGAGGTCGCCGCCGGCCTCCTCGGCGGCGGGCGTCGCGCTCAGCACGGGCTCCCCCGGCCACAGGCCGACCGGAGCGGCGGGGGCACGGGGCGGCGCGGCGTCGGAGTCGCTGTCGCTGTCGCTCGACGACGGTCCGGCCGCGTCGGCGGAGGAGGCCGACTCGCTCGCAACGCTCCGCTCCTCCGCTGACGCGTGGGCCTCGTCGGCTGCGGACTCAGCAGGACCGGACGTCCGCTCCGCGCGCGACTCCTCCACGGGAGGGACGGGGCGGGGCGAGTCGAAGATGCTCTTCAGGCGGCCGCCGCTGAGCTGCTGGAGCAGCCACTCGCTGCTGCCGACGGGACGCTCCGGCTCGGGTCGCTCCGGCTCGGCACGCTCCGGCTCGGCACGCTCCGGCTCGGAGGCCTCCGATCCGGCAGGCTCCGGCTCGCGGCCCTCGGACCCGCGGCGCTCCGGCTCCGGGTGCTCGCCGCCTCCCGGGCCCCCGCCGCGTCCCCCCTCGTCGACCATCAGCTCAGGCCGAGGTCGGCCAGACCGATCGCGGCGAAGTACGGGTAGCCGGCGTCCTCGATGATCTCGCGGGCACCGGTCGCGCGGTCGACGACGACGGCGACTCCTGCGATCTCGGCGCCGACCTTCAGCAGGGCCTCGATCGCCTTCAGCGGCGAGCCGCCGGTGGTGGACGTGTCCTCGACGACGACGACGCGCTTGCCCTCGAGGTCGGGGCCCTCGACCTGCCGGCCGCGGCCGTGGTCCTTGGGCTCCTTGCGCACGACGAACGCGTCGTAGGCGAGACCGCGGGCGGCGCCCTGATGGAGGATCGCGGCGGCGATCGGGTCGGCTCCCATGGTGAGGCCGCCGACGGCGTCGACGCGCTCGAGCGGCGCGATGAGGTCGAGCATGACCTGCCCGATCAGCGGCGCGACCCGGTGGTCGAGGCTCACGCGGCGCAGGTCGACGTAGTACGACGCCTTCTTGCCGCTCGTGAGGGTGAAGTCCCCGTGGAAGACGGCGTCGGAGCCGATGTACTCGATGAGCTGCTGGCGTGCGTCGGTCACGCGCCTACTCTACGGGGCGACCCCTCCCCCGCTCGGGAGCGCGCCCGCTGCGGCGTGCTCGCCCGCCTCGTCGCCTCCTCCGCGGAACTGCGTCATGTAGAGCTCGTAGTAGGCGCCGCGCTGCTTCAGGAGCGCCTCGTGCGCGCCCTGCTCGACGATCCGGCCCGACTCCATCACCAGGATGGTGTCGGCGTCGCGGATCGTGGAGAGCCGGTGCGCGATGACGAACGAGGTCCGGTCGGTGCGCAGCGCGTTCATCGCGTGCTGCACGAGCAGCTCCGTGCGGGTGTCGACCGAGGAGGTGGCCTCGTCGAGGATCAGCAGCGACGGGTTCGCGAGGAACGCGCGCGCGATCGTGATCAGCTGCCGCTCGCCCGCCGAGACGCTGCCGCCGTCGGCGTCCAGCACCGTGTCGTAGCCGTCGGGCAGCTGGCGCACGAAGCGGTCGACCATGGTGGCCTTCGCCGCATCGACGATCTCCTCGTCGGTCGCGTCCAGGCTCCCGTAGCGGATGTTCTCGCGGATGGTGCCCTGGAAGAGCCACGCGTCCTGCAGCACCATGCCCACGCGCGAGCGCAGATCGCCGCGCGCGAGGCTCGTGATGTCGACGCCGTCGAGCAGGATGCGCCCTCCGGTGAGCTCGTAGAAGCGCATGACCAGGTTGACCAGCGTGGTCTTCCCCGCCCCGGTCGGACCGACGATGGCGACCGTCTGCCCGGGCTGCGCGGAGAAGGTCAGGTCCTCGATCAGCGGCTGCTCCGGGTCGTACGAGAACGAGACGCCCTCGAACTCCACGTGGCCGTCGGTGCGCTGCGGGAGCGACGCGGTCGCCGTCTCCGGCTCCTGCTCCTCGGCGTCGAGCAGCTCGAACGTGCGCTCGGCCGAGGCGACGCCGGACTGCAGCATGTTCGCCATGCTCGCCAGCTGGGTCACCGGCTGGGTGAACTCGCGCGAGTACTGGATGAACGCGGTCGCGTCGCCGAGCGTGAGCTGACCGGAGGCGACCCGCAGGCCGCCGACCACGGCGATGAGCACGTAGGAGAGGTAGGAGACGAAGGTCATCGCGGGCATGATCATGCCCGAGACGAACTGGGCGCCGAACGAGGCGGTGTAGAGGCTGTCGTTGCGGCGGTCGAACTCCTCGAGCATCTCGCGGTCGCGGCCGAAGGCGCGGACGATCTCGAGCCCGGAGAAGGTCTCCTCGATGTGGCCGTTGAGCGCGCCCGTGTTCTTCCACTGGGCGGCGAAGAGCTTCTGGGAGCGGGCGCCGATCACGCCCGCGATCACGCCCGAGAGCGGGATCGAGATCAGCGCGATCAGCGCGAGCTGCCACGAGACGATGAACATCATCGCGGCGATGCCGATGATGGTGAGCACCGACTGCACCAGCTGCGAGAAGGCCTGCTGCAGCGCCGTCTGGATGTTGTCGACGTCGTTCGTGACGCGCGACATCACGTCGCCGCGCTGCCGGGTGTCGAAGAAGCGCAGCGGGAGGCGGTTGAGCTTCGCCTCGATGTCCTGACGGAGGCCGAAGACCACCCGCATCACGAGGCCGTTGAGGATGTAGCCCTGCGCCCACATGAGCACCGACGCGACGACGTACATCAGCAGCACGATGATGATCAGGCGGCCGAGGACCACGAAGTCGATGCCCGCGCCGGGCACGATGTCGGTCTTGGCCAGCATGTCGGCGAAGGTGCCGTTGCCCGAGGCGCGCTGCTGCTCGATGATCTGCTCGAGCGGGACGCCGGCGGGGAGCTGGGAGCCGATCACGCCGTTGAAGATCGTGTCCATCGCCTGCCCGAGGATCTTGGGCGCGATGACGGTGAGGACGACCGACAGCGAGACCAGGGCGACCACGAGGACCATCCGGGCGCGCTCGGGGCCGAGCAGCGAGAAGAGGCGCTTGGCCGAGGGCCAGAAGTTCTGCGCCTTGCGGGCGGGCGGCCCGTCCCCGAACATGCCGCCGTCACCCTCGCCGGGCTCGAACTCGGGCTCGGGGGACGTCGTCTCCTCGGGGGCGGTGGTGTCGCGTGTGCGCGCCATCTCAGGACACTCCTTCGACGCTCAGCTGGGATTCGACGATCTCGCGGTAGGTCGCGTTCGTCTCGAGGAGCTCGTCGTGCGTGCCGCGGCCGACGACGCGGCCCGCGTCGAGCACGACGATCTGGTCGGCGTGGCGGATGGTCGACACCCGCTGGGCCACGATGATCACGGTCGCGTCGGTGGTGGCGTCGGCCAGCGACTCCCGCAGCCGCGCATCGGTCGCGACGTCGAGCGCCGAGAACGAGTCGTCGAACAGGTAGACCCGCGGCTTCGCGACGAGGGCCCGCGCGATGCAGAGCCGCTGGCGCTGCCCGCCGGAGACGTTGGTGCCGCCCTGCGAGACCGGCTCGTCGAGCCCGTGCTCCTTGCTCCGCACGAAGTCCTCGCCCTGGGCGATGCGCAGCGCCTCCCACAGCTCGGCGTCCGTCGCGTCGGGGCGGCCGAAGCGCAGGTTCGAGGCGATCGTCCCCGAGAAGAGGTAGGGGCGCTGGGGCACGAGCCCGATCACCTCGGCGAGCTGCGCCCGGTCGAGGGAGGAGACGGGCACGCCGTCGATCGTGACGGTGCCCTCCTGCGGGTCGAACAGGCGCGGCACGAGGCCGAGCAGGGTCGTCTTGCCGGCGCCGGTGGAGCCGACGACGGCCGTGGTGCGGCCCGGCTCCGCGACGATGTCGATACCCGAGAGCACGGGGCGCTCGGCGCCCGGGTAGCCGAAGACGACCCCGGAGAACTCGACGCGGCCGCGCGCGGGCGTCGGGACTCCGCCCTCGGGCGTGGTGAGGCTGGTGCGGGCGTCGAGCACCTGCTGGATCCGCTCGGCGCAGACGACCGCGCGGGGGATCATCATCACCATGAAGACGCCCATCATCACGGCGGTGAGGATCTGGAGGAGGTACTGCAGGAACGCGGTGAGCGAGCCCACCTGCATCTGACCGGCGTCGACCCGCTGCCCGCCGAACCACAGCACGGCCGCGGTGGCCAGGTGCAGGATCATCATGATCGCGGGGAACATCAGCACGAAGATGTTGCCGACCTTGATCGACACCTCGGTGATCGCCGCGTTGGCCTTGCGGTACCGCTCGGACTCGAACGGCTCGCGCACGAAGGCGCGCACCACGCGGATGCCCGTGATCTGCTCGCGCAGCACGCTGTTGATCCCGTCGATCCGGTCCTGCATGAGGCGGAACAGCGGCAGCAGCAGGAACACCAGGAAGCCGACCACGACGAACAGCAGCGGCACCGACACCCAGACGAGCCAGGAGAGGCCGGCGTCCTCGCGCAGGGCGAAGACGATGCCGCCGACGCACATGATCGGCGCGGAGACCATGAAGTTGAGGGTCATCAGCACGAGCATCTGCACCTGCTGCACGTCGTTCGTGCCGCGGGTGATCAGGGTGGCCGTGCCGAAGCCGCCGACCTCGAGCCCGCTGAGCGAGTCGACGCGGCGGTAGACGTCGCGGCGCAGGTCGCGGCCGACGGACATGGCGGTGCGGGCGCCGAAGTAGACGGCTCCGATCGCCGCGGCGACCTGCACGACGCAGACGCCGAGCATGGTCATGCCGGTTCCCCAGATGAAGTCGGTGTCGCCGCGGCCGATGCCCTGGTCGATGATCTCGGCGTTGAGGCTCGGCAGGTAGAGCGCGGCGAGCGTCGCGACGAGCTGCAGCACGACGACGGCGGCCACCCAGCGCGCGTAGGGCTTCGCGTAGGCGGAGGCGAGGCGGAGCAGGATCATGGGTCCTCCGGAGGGGCGGAGCAGGAGCGGGAGGGGAGGGGACCGGGCTGGGGAGCGCGGAGCGCCGGGGAGCCCGTCGGGCCCGCACGGCGCGGGCGGCGGCGGCGTCCGGACGGCACAACGAACGGCCGGTCGGGACGGCGCTAGACAACCATCGACCACCGACACCGGTTCCGCAATCCGCCGAGGGGATGACTCCCCCGGCCCGCGGCCGCCGGGACGCGCGGAGGACGCGCAGGAGACGTGTCGGCGGCGGCTCCTACACTTCCAGGATGCGCATCGCCACCTGGAACGTGAACTCCATCCGGGCCCGCACCGGCCGCGTCGTCGACTGGCTCGTGCGCGAGGACGTGGACGTCCTCGCCATGCAGGAGCTCAAGTGCAAGCCCGAGCAGTTCCCGCACGAGGCCTTCGCCGACGCCGGCTACCACGTCGAGATGGTCGGGCTCAGCCAGTGGAACGGCGTCGGCATCGCCTCGCGCCTGCCGATGGACGACGTGCAGATCGGCTTCCCGGGCATGCCCGGCTTCGCGAAGGAGGCGGCGGCCGACGGCTCCTTCCCGCTCGAGGCCCGCGCGATCGGCGCCACGGTCGACGGCGTGCGCGTCTGGAGCCTCTACGTCCCGAACGGCCGCGCGGTCGACGACCCGCACTACCTCTACAAGCTCGAGTGGCTCGCGGCCCTCGAGGCGAGCACCCGCGAGTGGCTGGCCGCCGAGCCCGACCTGCCGCTCGCCCTGGTCGGCGACTGGAACGTCGCGCCGCTCGACAGCGACGTGGGCGACCCGAGCCTCGGCCCCGGATCCACGCACGTCTCGATCCCCGAGCGCGCCGCCTTCGCCGCCTTCGAGGACGCGGGCCTGCGCGACGTCGTCCGCCCGCTCGTGCCCGAGGGCTACACCTACTGGGACTACAAGCAGCTCCGCTTCCCGCGCAACGAGGGGCTGCGGATCGACTTCGTGCTCGGCTCCCCCGCGTTCGGCGACCTCGTCACCGGCGCCTCGATCCACCGCGACGAGCGCAAGGGCGACGCCCCGAGCGACCACGTCCCGGTGGTGGTCGACCTCGACCTCGAGACGACCCTCGACGACGACCGCCCGATGATCTTCTGAGCATGGCCTCGTCGAAGAAGAAGCGCGCGCGGGCCGAGGCCGCCTCGGCCCGCGCGCGCTTCTTCTTCGACGAGGCCATGCTCAGAAGATCATCGGGCGGTCGTCGTCGAGGGT